>JACDAZ010000107.1 GCA_013695175.1 Flavisolibacter sp.
TCTTGCAGAAAAATCAATGTTAGGAAACCGTTTTGCAGGATTACATTTTTTTAACCCTGCACCTGTAATGAAATTAGTGGAAGTTGTAAAAGGTGAACATACGTCTGATGATACTATTCAAACTCTATTGGAGTTTTCAAAAAGAGCCGGAAAAGAACCAGTAGTATGCAAAGACTCTCCTGGGTTTATAGTAAACAGGGTGGCTCGTCCTTTTTATATTGAAGCACTTCGCATAGCAGAAGAAAATAAAGTTCCTTTAGAAACAATTGATTCATTAATGGAAAATGCAGGTTTTAAATTGGGACCATTCAAATTGATGGATTTAATTGGCAACGATGTTAACTATGCCGTGAGTTGTTCTGTTTATGAACAATTACAACAACCGGAGCGACTTAAACCTTCTTATTTACAAAAAGAAAAGGTGGAAAAAGGAGAGTTAGGCAGAAAAACAGGAAAAGGATATTATGATTACACAGATAAATCAAAGAAATAAAGTTTGACGACTGAAAAAATTTTTGTTACCGGAGGCACCGGCTTTTTAGGAGCATATATTTTACAGGAACTTGTTCACAGGGGATTTCATGTCAGGGCATTACGCAGATCGCATCAACTTCCATTTTTTATTGATCCGCAGGTTTTTGAAAAAATTGAATGGATTGATGGTGATGTACTGGATGTAGTGGTACTTGATGAAGCCTTAAAAGATATAGGTGTTGTTATTCATTCAGCCGCTATTGTTTCATTTAACAAAAGCGACCGGAAGCAGATGAATAAAGTAAATGTGGAAGGAACGCAGAATGTGGTGAATGTTTCCATTAAAAATAAAATAAAGCGATTTATTCATATTAGTTCCGTAGCAGCACTTGGCAGAACAGCAAAAGGTGATATTGTTACAGAAGAAAAAACATGGGAAGAATCTAAGATCAATACTAACTATGCTATTTCAAAACATCATGCAGAAATGGAAGTATGGCGTGGGTTTGCTGAAGGTTTAGGTGGCGTAATTATAAATCCGAGTACTATACTGGGATATGGTAACTGGCATAATTCCAGTTGCGCCATTTTTAAGAATGTTTATAAAGAATTTCCCTGGTACACAAACGGCATCAATGGCTTTGTAGGCGTGGAAGACGTGGCTAAAATAACAGTCGAGATGGTTCTTTCACAAATTAATGAACAACGGTTTATAATCAATACTGATAACTGGAGTTTTAAAAAATTACTTTCAGAAATTGCTGATGGTTTTAAAAAAAGAAGACCCTACCGGGAAGCCACTTCTTTTATGGGTGAAATAGCATGGAGGCTGGAGCATATGAAACACCTGTTTACCGATGGCAAACCTTTGTTAAGCCGTGAATCTGCCCGTGTTGCTCAAAGCAAAACTTATTTTTCAAATGAATCCATACTAAATGCCTTACCCCATTTTTCTTTCACACCCCTTGAAGAAGTAATAAAAGAGTCTTGTGAAAAATATGGCAAGGCAATTCAGAAGGGGCTATTGACGTTATAGGATTTTATCTGCCTTAAATCTTATGAAAAAACTATCCTTTACACTTCTGGCAATTTTTGGTTGCCTTTGTTATGCTTTTACGCAGGGAACTATCAGTGGTATTGTTATAGATGCAGAAACCAAATCACCTTTAGAAGGTGCCTCAGTATTTGCTCAAAATACAACTATAGGCGCTGTCACTAAAAGTGATGGCAGCTTTAAACTACCCTTACAAAGGGGCGGTTATGAACTCATTGTTTCTTTTACAGGTTATGTAATTCAAACTTTTAAAATAGAAGGAACAGAAAATCGAACACTAGAAATAGAATTACAAAAAGAAGATAAGAGTATGAGCGAAGTTGTTGTTGTTGCCAGCAATGAAGTGCCTGATGGTTGGGAAAAATACGGAACCTTCTTTACAGATCATTTTATAGGTAACACTCCCTTCGCTAAAGAAACGGTTTTAGACAATCCTGAAGCTTTAAAATTTTACTATTCTAAAAGAAATGAAAAATTAAGAGTACTGGCTACAGAACCCTTACGTATTTCTAATCACGCTTTAGGTTATAACCTTCATTACAACCTTGACTCCTTTGTATTTTTTGAAAGAACAAAAATTAATTCGTACCGGGGTAATTGTTTGTATATTGAAATGGAAGGCACTTATGATCAGCATCAGCAATGGAAGCAAAACAGGGAAAAAGCTTACATAGGTTCCCGTCTCCATTTTTTACGATCATATTACGACAGCACTTTAAAAGAAGAAGGATTTACGGTTGATATACTTTCAAACAACGATAGCAGGAAGTTTAACCGTTTAATGAATCCTTACGATTCTACTTATTATCATTCCCAGGAAGAGGAAGTAGAATTGTGGTTTCCCAAAAAAGCAAGCATTACCTATAATAAAAATAAACCGGAAGATGAATACCTGGTTCAAATGAAGTTACCTGCTGATGTGAAAGTTCAAATTTCATATGTAGACCTGATAGATGCTATTGTTTTAAAACAAAACGGATATTTCTTCGATCAGAAAAGCTGGATAAACCAGGGCTATTGGAGCTGGAAAAATTTAGCTGACCAGCTACCTTATGATTATGTTCCTTAATTAATTTTTATTTATATCCTTAGGTAAAATTGTTGGACCTGCTGAATCTAATGCTACAGTGGAACTATCACCAAAATTATGATCGTTTGTATCCATCCCGGTATTGGGATCAAAAAAGATTGTAGTACTATCAGTAGTGCTTTCATTTTCTCCATTAGAGTTGCAACTCAAAAAACTGCTAAACAAAATCAGAAAAATAACAACAGATATCTTACCGGGAATTCCTGAAATTTTTTGCCATAGTTCAGGAATCCGTTTAATCCAAACCAGTTCTTTCATCTTTATTTTTGCTTCCTGTACGGGTGATCCAAAATATTTTTTGCCACCTTCCAAATCTCCGCCCACTCCACTTTGAGCAAAAACTTCTGCTCCCTTGCCTATAGTTAATGTTTTATTTACACCTACCTGTCCCCAAAGAATAACACCATCCTCAATATTAGTAGCACCTGCTATAGCTACCTGTGCTGCAAACAAACAATTTTTTCCAATTACTGAATCATGTCCAATATGAACCATGTTGTCAAATTTTGTTCCTTCACCTATTATAGTATCGCCACTTACACCTCTGACTATAGTACAAGCGGCACCAATTTCTACTTCATCATGAATAATAACCCGACCACAACTAAGCATTTTTTTGTAATGAACAGGCCTGTTTGTTTTTTTATTATAATAAAAAGCATCACTGCCTACTACGGTGCCAGCCTGTATTATAACATTATTGCCAATAATGCAATGATCCAGCACCACTACGTTGGGATGTATAATAGAATTTTTTCCAATAGTTACATGATTGCCTATAAAGCACCCGGGCATTACAATTGTTCCTTCTCCTATTCTTGCAGAATCACTTAATGGTTTCATGGAAGGAGCAAAAGGTCTGAAATGCTGAACAATTTTCAGATAAGCTTCAAAAGGCTGCTCAACCAGTAATAAATTTTTATGTGATGGCACTTCAGTCTTTTGATCAATTATAATAAAGGAAGCATCAGATTCAATACACTTTCGGTAATATTTAGCATGATCAACAAATACTAAATCACCTTCTTCCACTTTGTGAATTTCATTTATACCCTTAGCAAATCTATTGGTATCACCAATTATTTCTGCGTCAATCAAGTTTGCTATTTCTATAAGAGGAACCGGTTTAGGAAAACGCATAAAAATGAATTTCATCAAAGGTAAGTGAGGTTCATTTTTATGAATTGAATTAAAAAAGAACGCAGAAATTACAATTTATTCAGCTTCATTTTTTGTTTATTGCAATAGTTTTTTATCAATTAATTCATGAAAATTGGTCTTGATTTTTTGGAACAATTTTTTAGTACCAAAAAAAATGTGAATAAAAAGTGGAGTAAAATTTTTTAGTATGGGAAAAATAATTTTAATATTGTGTAGGAAATTTATATTTCCAGTACTTACTAACCCATCTACATAATAGCCCCGCAGAAATGTGGGGCTTTATATTTGCAGCAATTGCATGCTTCAGGTATTTCATAATAGTGAATAGATAACTTTACCTTCATCAAAAATATTTCATGCTAAAATCAATGACTGGCTTTGGAAGAGCAGAAAGGAACGTAGGTGATAAAACTTTTTTGGTTGACATAAAATCTTTGAATGGAAAACAGTTTGAATTGCAACTGAAGATGCCGGCATTTTTAAAGCCTTTTGAATTTGATATTCGCAGAGTATTATCAGAAGAATTGGGAAGGGGGTCTGTAGATTGTACTATAAGTTTAAAAGAAACAGGTAATGCAAAACCCATAACTATCAATACCACACTTGCCAAAGCTTATTATAAACCACTTGAACAACTTGCTTCAGAACTGAATCTAAATAGCAGCGATCTGCTTAGTACAATAATAAAATTACCGGAAGTAATTACTCCTACCAGCGAAACACTAACCGATGATGAGTGGATAGAATTTAAAAGCATTATGCATTCAGCAATAGAAGAACTAAATCTTCATAGGGCTGATGAAGGAGCCTCATTAAAAAAAGACCTTCTTTTAAGAATCAATAATATACTTCATCAGCAAAAATCTATTATAGAACTGGAGCCGCAAAGACAGGTAAAGATCAGGGAAGGAATAAAAAAGCTGCTTGAAGAAAATGTTGGAAAAGAAAATTATGATGAAAACAGGCTTGAGCAGGAACTGATCTACTATATTGAAAAAATAGACATTAGTGAAGAACAGGTAAGATTAAAAAACCATTGCGAGTATTTTGTATCTGTGTTAAATGAAGAGGAGGAGTGCAAAGGAAAAAAACTATCCTTCATTTTACAGGAAATTGGCAGGGAAATAAATACAACCGGAGCCAAAGCATATGATGCAGTTATTCAAAAATGCGTGGTGCTGATGAAGGATGAACTTGAGAAAGCAAAAGAACAGGTCCTGAATGTTTTATAAGCCTTTGCCTAAAGCACCCATGGAAGAATTATTTTTGCCAAAATTTAAAAAAAATTGATATCCCTTTTTAGCTTTTTCAGATCCTTTTTTATTTGTACAGTCTTATTCCTGTTTTTATTCTCCTGTACAACAATAGATCTTTATGAAAGAGTTGTTCCCATTCCGCAACATAAATGGAACAGCGATTTTAAACCAACTTTTGCTTTTATAATAAAAGATACTACTACGGCGTACCAGTTATTTATTATACTAAGGCATAATGAAAAATATAATTACAATAACATCTGGCTAAATTTAACTGCAGGTTCACCTGTAGATTCAGTCCAAAAGTTTATGGTGGAATTACCTTTAGCAACAAATGAAAAAGGGTGGCTGGGTAGTGGCATGGATGACATATATGAACACCGCATTGGATTAACGCTTGATCCCTCTAAATTTAACTTCAATGCTCCGGGCACCTACAATTTTACCATTGAGCATACTATGAGAGAAGATCCTTTGGACAATGTAATGAATGTAGGAATCCGCTTAGAAAAAAAATAAAATGGCAACCAACAGCCGCAAAAAATTCAGAAGAGCAACCGTTATATTTTGGTTCCTGCTCTTATATATTATTGCAGCTTTACTTTGGTGGCTTCTTTCACTGGAACAACAAAACAGAACTATTCATCAAATTCAAAGGCAACAGGTTATATCCACCCAAACAACTTCCAATAACCAGCAAGCTGCCCTTTTAAAGATCAATGAAAGTCAAAGAAGAAATTCAGTAAAATTTATTACCGAAGGCATCACCTTCCTGTTACTGATATTATTTGGCGCTGTTTATATATACAGGCTGGTAAGGCGTGAGTTTCTTGTACAACAACAACAGCAAAATTTTGTTATGGCGGTTACACATGAATTAAAAACTCCTATTTCTGTAGCCAGGTTAAATTTAGAAACCATGCAAAAACACAAGCTTGATGAAGAAAAGAATAATAAGCTTTTGCAAATGACTTTACAGGAAACGCTAAGACTTGATACCCTGATCAATAATATTTTGATCTCTTCACAACTTGATGTAGAGGATTATAAAATGCTGAAAGAAGAACTGGATCTTTCTGATTTATTAAATAATTCAGTCAAACAATTTCATCAAAGGTATTCGCAAAGAAAAATTGACCTTGAAATTGAACCTGAAATTGAAATATATGGTGATCCTTTATTAATAAACCTGCTGATCAGCAATTTGCTGGAAAATGCGCAAAAATATTCTCCATCCAATAAAACCATAACATGCAGGCTTTTTAAAAAAAACAAGAAGATTTACCTGCAAATTATAGATGAAGGGATGGGTATACCAGCCAGTGAAAAAGCAAATATCTTTCAAAAATTTTATCGGATTGGTAATGAGCAAACCCGGCATTCAAAAGGGACAGGACTTGGATTATTTATTTCCAAAAAAATTGCATTAAGTCATAAAGCTGAAATTACCGTTACTGACAATGAACCTCTGGGGAGTATCTTTACAGTAATATTTAATGTTTAAGTACTACATGGACCCTCAAAATAAACCATCTGTATTATTAGTTGAAGATGAAGAGAACCTGCATGAAACTTTAAAAATGAACCTGGAACTGGAAGGCTACCAGGTTACTTCTGCTTATGATGGTGCGGCTGCTACAAAAGCAGTACACAATGAATATTTCGACCTTATCATTATGGATATTATGTTGCCTGAAATAGATGGAATAAGCGTAACACAAAACATCAGGCTTACAAATACAGAAGTTCCCATTTTAATTTTAAGTGCAAAAAACAACAGCGAAGACCGGGTACTTGGTTTACGTAAAGGGGCTGATGATTACCTTACCAAGCCTTTCAATCTTGAAGAACTTTTATTGAGAGTGCAAAAGCTTATTACAAAAAATAAAAAGTTACAGGTAAAAACTACAATTGGCGACGAATACACTTTTGGAGGTCATAGCATCAACTTTAAAGCACAGGAAGCCAGAACAGCAAAGGGAGAAAAGATAGAATTAAGTAAAAAAGAAATTATGCTTTTAAAACTGCTTATCGAAAATAAAAACGAAGTAGTGCCAAGAGAAAAAATTTTACAATCAGTTTGGGGTTATAATGTTTATCCTACTACTCGCACTATAGATAATTTTATTCTCAACTTCAGAAAATACTTTGAAGAAGATACTCGCAACCCAAAATATTTTCATTCTGTAAGAGGGGTTGGATATAAATACCAGGACAGAGAATAAAATTCTTAAAGATCACCTAACTGGGGACGAACAACAATTTGCTCCACTGTTGCCTGCATTGATAAGCGGCTGACAGTATAAATTAAAGTAGCAATATCTTCAGGTTTCATAATTCTTTCAGGTTCTACCATTCCTTTCCATGAATCAGTAAATACAGCACCGGGTATAATAGCTGTTACTTTTATGTTGTGAGGAATTAATTCCTTTCGCAGGTTTTTTGTAAAGCCAAGTAAACCAAACTTGCTTATGCTATAGGCTCCACCATTTGAATAAGCGTCTAAAGCAGCAATAGAACAGATGGTAAAAATATGTCCATTCTTCTGCGAAATCATTTTTGGTAACATTGATCTTGTAACATGATATGCTGAATAAAGATTCACCTCCAGCATATGCTCCAGAGCACCATCGGGTTCGTCAGAAATATTTCCCGGAACAAATGTTCCTGCATTGTTTACCAGTACATCTATAGTGTCTGCAATATTTACCACCCATTCGCCAAACAGTTGTGCCTGTTGCTTTTTACCCAAATCAAATGCCTGGGCATGAATATGAATATTGGGATAATCCTTTTTTAATTCTTCAACCGTTTGTAACAAACCATCCTCATTACGGGAACTTAAAAACAAATTATAACCATGCAAAGCATATGTTTTTGCTACTGATTTACCAATTCCCCTGCTTGCTCCCGTTATTACGGCATTCATATTGTTATTTTTGTTTGGTTACAAAGCTAAACAGTGAGGCATTATGAAGTATAAACATATTTTTTTTGATCTGGATCACACCCTATGGGACTTTGATGCAAATGCTAAAAACACATTACAGCAACTTCACCTTGATCTCAGATTGGCTGAAAGAGGAATTGATGATTTTGAATTATTTTATACAAACTACCTGCTGCACAATGATAAATTATGGGCCCGCTATCGTAAAGGATTCATTAAACAGGAAGAGCTGAGGGTGAAACGAATGTGGCTTTGCCTGCTGGATTTTAAAATTGCTGATGATGAATTGGCAAGAGAAATGAATGATCTTTTTTTGCAATTACTTTCTACAAGAACAGTTCTTTTTCCGCATACCGTGGAGATACTACAGTACCTGAAGGATAAAAAGTATTATATACATCTTATAACAAATGGTTTTGAAGATGTACAGCACCGTAAATTAGAAAGCAGTGGCATCAAAGCATTTTTTCATGAAGTAGTAACCTCAGAACGAAGCAATAGCCTGAAACCTAATAAAGAAATATTTGAATTTGCCATGGACAAATCAGGAGCTAATATATCAGATAGTATTATGATAGGAGATAGCTTGGAAGTGGATATAGCAGGTGCCATAAATATTGGTATGGACCAGGTGCATGCAAATTTTAGAAATGAAGAAGATGAAAAAATAAAACCTACCTATACTATAACAAACCTGAGAGAATTGGAAGGAATTTTATAAAAAAAGCCTTTTGAAGTAAAGGCTTTAAAATTTTTTCAACTCCAGAAACAGGTTGATTTTGCTTTAGCGCAATTTTTCTTTTTCTCTACTTTCTTCACTTCTTTTACTTCTTTCTTCTTTGGTTCTATAGTTGATAAAACTGTTGCTGTAACGGCTGCCGTTGTAAACAAAGCGGCCGCAACCACCAATAAAGATTTTTTCATGGTTTGCATATTTTCTTAAAGTTAGAATAACTTAATGAATTAAGAACATGCGTTTTCAAATTATTGCAGTGCTTTCCGTTGATGTTGTTTTGAACCACAATAGAACATAGAACACATAAGGAACCACATAGCTTTCTGAAAAATTAGTTTACTACTGTGCCTCTGTGGTTCAATATCTGCTATAAGGTCCATTTTCAAATGATCACAATGCTTTCCGTTGATGTTGATTTGAACCACAATAGAACATAGAACACATAAGGAACCACTTAGCTTTTTAAAATCTCTGCCCGTCCGGTCAGGCGGTATTGTTTACTACTGTGCCTCTGTAGGTTCAATATCAGCTACAAGGTCCATTTCCAAATTTTCGCATTGCCTTCCGTTGATGTTGTTTTGAACCACAATAGAACATAGAACACATAAGGAACCACATAGCTTTGTGAAAATCTCTGCCGTCCGGTCAGGCGGGTATTGTTTACTACTTTGCCTCTGTGGTTCAATATCAGCTACAAGGTGAAATTGAACCCAATACTACCAGCTGGCTAAAATTGTAACTCCGCCTTTTACCTTCTGGTTCAGCTTGACCTTAATATCTGAATCAAGCGGTAAAAGCAGGTCTACCCTGGACCCAAATTTTATGAACCCCATTTCATCGCCTTGCTTTACCTGGTCGCCGGGTTTTAAATAATTTACAATTCTTTTAGCCAGCGCACCTGCAATTTGTTTTACCAAAACTTCCTTATCACTGTTTTTATATACAACAGTGTGTCTTTCATTTTCCAATGATGATTTTGGATGCCATGCAACAAGGTATTTACCCGGGTGGTATTTACTATAAACAACTTTGCCGGAAACAGGATTGCGGTTTACATGCACATTCAAGGGACTCATGAATATAGATAACTGTAATCTTTTTTCATTAAAATATTCATCGGGTTCTACTTCTTCTATTACTACTACTGTTCCATCGCAAGGTGCTACAATTTCTTCATCACCCTCGTGATGATTCCGACGCGGAATTCTAAAAAATGAAAGTATAAAAAGGAGCAAAATAAAAGTACCAATGCTAAAAACCCAACCCAGGATCGGGAATCGGGGTGTTATTAAAAAAAGTGTCAGCAGGTTTATTACAGCAACAATAATAACAGAAACAACTATTGTCTTTAATCCTTCTTTGTGTATTCGCATCATTTAATCTTCTGGTTCAAAAATAGGCAGAAAAATGTTGAGGTATTCAACAACAACCAGTTTTGATCTATAAAAAGAAATAGATGTAAAACCAAACAACTATACTGGCAAACAATAAAGAATCAAACCTGTCAAGAAAACCTCCATGACCGGGCATTATATTACCACTGTCTTTTACTCCTGCCATTCTTTTAAGCTTGCTTTCAAACAAATCTCCATAGGTACCTGCTATACTGGCAAGTGCAGCTATAACAGCAGCATGTGTTATTGAAATTCTACCTGTTGCATAAGCTAATAAACTCATTACTATCATTGCCAGAATAATTCCTCCAACAGTTCCTTCCCATGTTTTTTTTGGTGAAATTGATGAAAGCGGGTGCTTGCCAATGAAAGAACCAACAATGTAAGCCATGGTGTCATTGATCCATAATGTTATGATCACCAAAAGCGGTACTGTAAGATTTAACTGGTAATCTTCTTCTACCCACCTGTTGCGCATGTTTATAAGCAGCGCCAGGCTTAGTGATATATATAGCAGACCTGAAAAGGAGTATCCAATATTCTTTATAAAGAAATTTCGTGCTGCAATCAATTGAACCAGTGGAAAAAGAATAACAAACGCCAGTCCTAACCATAAACCTGCTTCATTTAAAAATATACCGCCTACTGATAGCTCACCATTTGTAAAAAACATAAGTAAGGCAAAACCTGCCAGCATAACTCCATACCGGTGAAAAACATTAATTTTTGAGTAGTCTTTATTAAAAAGAGTAACCAGTTTTTGATATTCGATCCAGCATCCAAAATGTATAACAGAAAATAATATAAAAAAAGACCACCGGCTCCACAGTAAACCTATAGCCATAATAATAACAAATAAGATGGCAGTTAGTGCTCTGGTTTTAAACGTTTGAAAATTAAACGCCATTGCTGTTATTTATCTTTTCAAAACCATTTTCATCCTCCTCTCCGGCATATACTTCTTTATAAGATGTTGTTGAATTTTTTTTCATGATCCATACCAATGCAACAATGATAGCTGCACTTATAATTGCCGTTATAGTTAAATAAGATGGCTCAATTACAGAAGCATCAGGATCCGAAATAAGATGAGGGTTAAAATGAGCAACTATAATAAAAAAAGCATCATATAAAAAATGTGCAACGATAGCCACCCATAAACTCCCACTATACCAATACATAACACCAAGAAGAATTCCTAACAGGAATCGTGGAAAAAAACCAAAAAATTGAAAATGAAAAAATGAAAATAAAAAAGCTGCTATCACTATACCCATCCAGGGATCTTTTGTGGCTTTAATAAGCAGTCTTTGTAAAATGCCTCTGAAGAAAAGCTCTTCACCTACACCGGCAAAAACAGCAATAAAAACGAGGTTGATAAAAAGATCATTAACTGTGTTTCCACTCAACATAAACTGAATCATTTTCATAGCTTCATTTTCTTTATCCTCCGCCCATTGATGCAATGTTCCAAAATGAATGCTTTTATTAAGGTTGCCTATGAAATCAACAAGTGGTATTGCCAATAGTAAAGCTGCAGTGCCCGCAATCCAATAAAAAAATTTTGATGGAGGTTTTAAACCAAGGTACTGCCTGGGGTTTGGATCAGAGAAATAGGCAAACAAAAGGGAAGGAATTAAAAATAGTCCTAAGAACTGAATAAAGATCATGCCCCTCATAAAAGTGAGCATACCCGGCTTTTGTGGATCCCAGCTATCAGGATCGCTAAGTTCCAAAACATTTATACCCGTCATCTTTGATAATATAAGTGCACCAATAAGGCTGATGGTCATTAATATCCCTATAGACATCCCTATAAAAAGTATCAATTGTATCCAGACAGGTCTTGTTTTAAGATATGTTTGCATAAGTCCTCGCTTTCGCTGATTAATTTTGCTTGCGCTTAAAAAGATTGTGAAAATAAGAACTGTCTGATAAAACAAATTCATTGATAAAAATTGGCAACATATCTCTTCCTGTTTTTCCCCTGTTACTCGCTCCTATGGAAGATGTGAGCGACCCGCCTTTTCGTGCTGTTTGTAAAATTAATGGTGCCGATTTGATGTATACTGAATTTATCAGCAGCGAAGGCTTGATTCGTGATGCCATAAAAAGCAGGCAAAAGCTGGATATTTATGATGCTGAACGACCAGTAGGTATTCAAATATTTGGTGGCGATGAAGAGGCAATGACATTAAGTGCAAAAATTGTTGAAGCCGTAAACCCCGATCTTGTTGATATCAATTTTGGTTGTCCTGTAAAAAAAGTTGTTTCTAAGGGAGCAGGTGCCGCCGTGCTGAAAGATGTAGACCTGATGGTTAGACTTACTAAGGCTGTTGTAAATTCTACCTCATTACCCGTTACAGTAAAAACAAGGTTAGGTTGGGATGATCATTCAATTAATATTGAAGAAGTAGCAGAACGTTTGCAGGATGTGGGTATAAAAGCATTAGGCATTCATGGTCGTACACGATGCCAGCTGTATAAAGGTTCTGCCGACTGGGCACCTATTGCAAGAGTGAAAAATAATCAGCGTATAAAAATTCCCATTTTTGGTAATGGTGATATAGATACACCGGAAAAAGCATTGGAGTATAAAAACAGGTACGGTGTGGATGGAGTGATGATAGGCAGGGCTGCTATCGGCTATCCATGGATATTTAATGAAATAAAACACTTTGTAAAAACAGGTGAGCATTTACACC
>JACDAZ010000129.1 GCA_013695175.1 Flavisolibacter sp.
ACATCATTAACGCAGGACCAGATAAGGCTGGTTAAAAAATATTCTAATAATCTTACTATAATCTATGATGGTGATGCAGCAGGTATAAAAGCAGCTTTACGTGGACTGGATATGGCTTTGGAAGAAGGTCTTGATGTGAAACTTGTATTAATTCCAGATAAGGAAGATCCGGATAGTTATGTGCAAAAAGTAGGGACAGCAGCATTCACTGAGTTTGTCCAAACCCATAAAAAAGATTTTATTCTTTTCCAGCTCGAAGTTTCTTTGAATGAAGCAGCACAAGATTCTAAAAAGAAATCAGAAGTAGTTAACCAGATTGCGGAAACTATTTCAAAAATTGACCGTACAGAAGATTTTACAAAACAACAGGATTATATAAGACAGTGTTCCCAAATTTTAAAAATTGATGAAACAGGGTTAACAACACTCGTTAATAAATTCATCAGGAACAGGATTGCAGGCATAGAAAAAAAGTTGCCATTTGATGAAGCAATTCATCATGAAGAAAATGCAAGAAAGGCAGCTGAAGCAGATTATAATGATCAGACGTTCAACCTGCTCTTTAAAGAAGAATTACAGGAAAAAGAAATTGCCAGGGTGTTACTGGAGCATGGAAACAAAAATTGGAACGAATCATTAATGGTAGCGGAATATGTTCTTTCTGAATTACCGGAAGAAGAACTTATTCAAAGCGAAGTGATATTAAAAATAATACACGAGGTTAAGGATCACGTTCAAAAACGCCTGCCTTTAGACAAAAATTTATTTTTATATCATCCCGATAGTTCTATCAGCACACTGGCAGTATCCTTACTTCACTTTCCTTATGAGGAAAGTCATCATTGGAAAAGTGAGCTGAGCCAATCCACAGGTTATCAGAAACAGCTATTTCAGCAGGATTATAAAGATTTTATGCAAATGATCAAAAAGGAATCGAAAGATGAACTTGATAATTTTTTAAATACGCAAAAGGATACTACAACAGATGAAGTAGAATCTGCCATAAGCTACCTGAAGCTTCGAAAAATAAAGAAATTGCTTTTACAAAACCAGGCAGATCTTGAGCATGCAGAGCCTCAAAATCAATCTACATTTATGCGCACACATCAACATTTAAAAGAAATGGAAATGGGGCTTACCAAAAAAATAGGAACTGTTGTTATTCGTTAAATTATTTATTTAATAATGTTTAAGTTTACGAGATTAACCGTGGCATTGTATTTTTATGTTTTAATACATAAATAATTGTACATGAAACCAATATATGCTTTAGAAGGTGGTTTAGCAGGAGCTGTCGCCCTGACTATACTCCACGAATCATTAAGAAATCTTTTTCCCAAAGCTCCCAGGATGGATCTGTTGGGTAAAGCTGCTGTTGCTAAAGGATTAAGAGGTGCCGGTTTAAAAATACCTTCGGGAACAAAATTATATGCTGTTACTATGGCCGCAGATGTGGTGAGTAATGCCCTATATTATAGTTTATCTGGTATTGGAAAAACTAAAGGTGCTGTTGCACGTGGAGCTGCATTAGGTTTAGCTGCAGGTATAGGAGCCATTGCTTTACCAAAATACATTGGGTTACCTGATGCTCCATCAAGCCGTACTCCGGAAACCAAATTGATGACAGTTGGCTTATATGTGGTTGGCGGTATAGTGGCTTCTATAGTATTAAAAGCTTTATCAAAAAGAAAAGAAAGAAAAAATTATAAGTGGCAGGAACGTTTGCTAACTTCTTCACAGGTGTAAATACACCTGTTTTTTTTATCTTAAGTGTTGAAAGCTTATTGTTGCATAGTAATTTCTTCCAGGCGATGCATTGAAATAACGTCCCGCAAATGCATTCAGGTCATTACCTAAACTATATGTTTGGTCAAGGATGTTTTCTACTCCTGCAACCAATTTAATATTATACAATTTAAATTGTTTTTGAAAACCCGCTTTTGCTGAGAGCAGGTGAAATGAATTACTGAATTCATTGTTTGCATCGTTCAATGTTGTTTTGCTATTGAAATAATAACTTATAGTTGACAAAAAACCACCTCTTGTTTGAAGATCCATTCCTGTTGATATAGTATGCGGTGCTACACCTGGTAACCGGTTTCCTGAATAATCATCATCTGCCTGTATAAAATTTGCGTATTTAAAGGAATGCCAGGTATGACTAAACCACCAGTTGCCTCTTGCAAAAAAATCTGAAAAAGAAAAAAGGGGATGACTGACATATGTTT
>JACDAZ010000134.1 GCA_013695175.1 Flavisolibacter sp.
CTCAAATGCTTTGCTTGCTGCTTTTCTTTTGGAGATGGCTAAAAGAAGTTTAAATTTTGTTCTTATATATTTAAGGATCAATCGCTGGTTCAAACGCATCAGGTAAAGATAAATATGGATATAGTAATACTTGGAACGGGAAATACAGCAACCATCTTATCAAAAAAACTTAAAGATGCGGGTCATAATATTAAAATGGTTTGGGGCAGAGACCTGACAGCAGCCATTGAACTTTCAGCATTTTTAAATACAAAAAGCACAGATAAATTGGTTGATATACCAAAAAATGCAGACATATATATTATTGCAGTTTCAGATACTGCAATTGAAGAAGTGGCAAATAATTTAAACTTTCCAGATAAAATTATAGTTCACACGGCAGCCTCTGTTTCAAAGGATGTTTTACAATACTGTTCTAAATATTATGGAGTTTTTTATCCATTACAAACTTTAAAAAAAGAGACAGCTCATTTACCTGATATACCGATTATAATTGATGCAAATAATGTTGACAGCTTAAATAGTTTGGAACAACTGGCTTATTCAATTTCTGACCTCGTAGTAAAAGCTGATGATAACCAAAGATTAAAACTTCATATGGCTGCTGTTTTTTGCAACAATTTTACAAACCATATATATGCTTTAATGGAAGATTATTGTAATAATGAAAGGCTTGATTTTAATTTATTAAAACCATTAATAATAGAAACTGCAAACCGGTTAACAGTTCTTACTGCATCTTCTGCACAAACAGGACCAGGGGTGAGAAATGATACAGAAACAATAAATAAGCACCTAACATTACTGAACGAATATCCAAATTTGAGAGAGTTGTACATAGCTCTTACAGCCAGCATTCAAAAATTTTATTCATAGGTTTCAGCTACTTTTGCAGTCCATGTTAAATTGATGTTTACTATCAGATTTTTTTTAGAACATAGGGAATCAGGAGAAGCAGTAATAAGAAAAGCAAAAGCAGGACAAACTGTTCTTGAAGTAGCATTAAATAATAAAATTGATATTAATCACGATTGTGGAGGTATTTGTTCCTGCAGCACTTGTCATATATATGTTACAAAAGGTAATCATCACATTGAGGGCAAAAGCAGGAAAGAACAACATTATATTGAAAGATTAAAAAATAAAAATGAAAATTCCAGATTAAGCTGCCAGTGTTTGTTACGGGAAGATATTGGTGAAATAGAAGTAGTAATTCCGGTTAAGGTTCCTGGCAATTAAATTTAAATACATGCAGCACTCCAATAAAGAAGATAGTTATGAAATGGCTACTCATTTAAGTGTTTCAATGGATAATGTATTGGCTCAGTTAAAACAAATAACAACATTTGTTTTTGATGTAGATGGTGTACTTACAGATGGTACTGTTCTTTTACTTGAAAATGGTTTGCAGGCAAGGAAAATGCATATTAAAGATGGACTGGCTTTACAAATGGCAATGAAGAACGGATACAGGGTAATAGTTATTTCAGGTTCCTATTCAGAATCTGTAGTGAACAGGCTTCAATATTTAGGAATTGAAGAAGTGTTTATGGCAGTGAAGGATAAAAAAGAATTATTGGAAAATTTTATAAAAGACAGAAATCTTCAGTGGAAAGAAATTTTATTTATGGGCGATGATCTTCCTGATATACCTGTTTTACAAAAAGCAGGTGTTTCCTGCTGTCCCGCAGATGCAGTTCCGGAGGTTAAACAATCAAGTATGTATATTTCCACTATCAACGGGGGGTATGGATGTGTAAGAGATGTTATTGAAAAAGTTTTGAAATTAAACGATCACTGGAAGTTTTCAGTTGATATTACATCTAAATAGCAGCCGGATACATGAAATGGTTTTCTGCATTTTTAAAACTGGTTCGATGGCCTAATCTTGTTTTTATAGCAGGCACCCAGTTGCTTTTTTATTTTTTTGTTTATTTGCCACTTTATAATTTTAGCCCTGATTATTTTTCATTAACATGGTTGATAGTAGCATCTGTTTTAATAGCTGCAGGTGGTTATATCATCAATGATTATTTTGATATCAATATAGACCAGATTAACAAGCCAAATGAAAATGTATTAACCCATACTATCAACAGGCGCTCTGCTATTTTATTGCATTTATTATTTAGTATTACCGGAATACTTGCTACAGCCATTGCTGTATCTTTTCAGAAATGGTATTTAATCATAGCCAATATCATCTGTGTTATTTTATTATGGCTGTATTCAACTTCATTTAAAAGACAATTTTTGATTGGTAATATTGTCATTTCACTTCTAACGGCGTGGACAGTTTTAATATTGTTTTTTGCAAAGGTTCCATTTGTATCAGCGTTTGGAAATCCAGATCCACTAACTATTAAATTTTTCAGGGTTAGTTTTTTGTATGCAGGTTTTGCTTTTGTAATATCCCTTATAAGGGAAGCAATTAAAGACGTTGAGGATATGGATGGCGATTTAAAATATGGTTGTACAACATTACCCATTGTAGCCGGACTATTTGCAACAAAAATTTATATAACCATTTGGATAGTGGTATTAACCGGCTCTCTGATAGTTTTACAACTATATATTCTTCAGTTTGGATGGTGGCTGGCGGTTTTATATAGTCTTTTTTTTGTTGTGCTTCCATTGTTTTATTTATTTGTAAAACATAAAAATGCACGTTCTTCTGTTGAGTTTGCAAAATTGAGCCGCTTAACAAAGACCATTATGCTTACGGGTATTATTTCAATGATTTTTTTCAGGATCTATTTTTAAGTATGGCAAAATATATTTTAGCATCTCAATCACCCAGGCGCAAGCAATTGCTGGAGTG
>JACDAZ010000136.1 GCA_013695175.1 Flavisolibacter sp.
TTGTTCTACTGTCATAGCGGGCTAAGGTAATAGAATATTTGATGTTGAACCGTTAAAATGTAGTAAATAAACATATTTTTTAAACCCATTCTGCAAAAAAAGTGCTATATGCATATAAAATGAGGGAAAGTGAGTACAAATGTTTCTTTCCCCCACCTTTTTATAATCTTATTGCTTTATAAGTTGAATTTCACAATGAATCTTAATGTCATCACTAACAACTACTTGTCCAGCCTCTGTTACTGCATTCCAAAGTAAGCCATACTCTTTTCTGCTAATTTTTCCGGTAACAGTAAAACCTGCTTTAGTTTGTCCATAAGGATCAACAACAGTTCCACCATATTCAACATTCAATGTAATTGGTTTATTTGTCTCCCTGATGGTAAGAACACCATGCAATTTCACAGAATCACCGGATGTTTCATATTTAGAACCCACAAATTTTAATTGCTTATGATTTTCAGCATCAAAAAAATCACCTGATTTTAAATGTGTATCTCTCTGTTCATTATTGGTATCTAATGAATCAATATCAGCAGTAAATTCTATCTTCTTAGCTGTATTAAAATCTTCAGTTTCAGTTTCTACTTCCATACCATATTTTTTAAAGTAACCAGTTACTGTAGTGATCATGAGGTGCTTTACTTTGAACTGAATCTCTGAATGTGCCGGGTCATGCTTCCATTTAATTGCCATAGTGTTTTAGTTTATTAAGTTTCAAACTTAATCAATGTTTAAACATTAATAATGTTATTTAACATTTCCGCTGTTTATAACATCAAAAAGGATGGGTTTGTTCACCAACTCATAACTTTCATTTAATAAACTTGCATTTATATAATGCACACCATTGCGTTTTACCTGTCCATACGATTCGTGAATATGACCAAATACATGCACTTTAGGTTTTAATTGCTGAACCGTCTTTAAAAGGTCAACACAACCTGCATTTGTTTCATTAATGATATTGTCTAAAATGCCATATGGCGGCCCGTGAGTGATTAAAACATCTGTATCTGGAGGAATTAATTTCCAATGATTTAAAAGTTGCAAACCTCTTTTTCTGTTGAAAGCCCAGTTAAAGAACCAGGGAGTAACCGGAGAACCCCAGATTTTAATTCCTTCTATTTCAACCCCCGAATCCTGCAGGTAAATAACGTTTCCAGGAATTCTTTTCTTTATTATTTCTTGTTTTTCTTTTTCAAAGAAAAAATCATGGTTACCGGCAATGCATATTTTATTTGTATATGGTAAGCTGCTAAACCAATCAAAAAAATCAATCACTTCAACTTCCTTCCCTTTATAGCTAATATCACCTGCATGTATAATTGCATCTGCTTTAGGCAATTTAAGAACACGTTGTCTGCAATGGGTATCAGATATAGCTACAAATTTCAATTGATGTTATTCTCCTAAATATTTATATCACTTATTTTCGGAATCCGTACTTCTGTTTCTGTTTGCAGACTGAGCCTGCTCTTTTTGCTGAGGTTCTGAAGGTTTACCTTCCGGGCTTTTGCTTTTATTGGATTTACCTTTATCTGATGTTTGTCCAAAAGGTTGAATACTTTGATTGCTTGCACCTCTGCCGGCACTGCCACTTTTATTATTATCTCCTCTTCCAGCCATGGTATTATATTTTTATATTAAACAATTGCAGTTTTTATGCCACTACCTTTAAAAATCACCATGAAATTTTTAGTTTTTATTCTTATCGCATTTGTTGTTCCCGCATTTACATTTAATGCCTATGGACAAGCTACTGATACTATTTCACCAATTGAGTTAGAAGAAGTTGTTGTAAAAGCATTTGAACAAAACAGGAGATTAAAAGATATTCCAGCTTCTGTACAATATATTTCAAAAGGGGTATTGGAAAGATTTTCTCCAACATCCGTTGTTCATGCAATGAATACACTGCCGGGTGTGAGAATGGAAGAACGGTCACCGGGTAGTTACCGGTTTAATATAAGAGGAAGTACTTTACGATCACCTTTTGGAGTAAGAAATGTAAAAATTTATTACAATGATTTACCCTTTACGGATCCCGGTGGTTTTACATTTTTAAATCAGTTAGGATATTACAACTTTAATTCGGTTGAAGTTATTAAAGGCCCGGGCAGCAGTTTATATGGTGCCGGAACGGGTGGGGTTTTATTGATAGATGGATTAAGTGAAGTTGAAAAAAAAGGATGGTTTGCAGAATATACTGCAGGAAGTTTTCAATTGCATAATATATATGGTGCTGTTACAACCGGTAACGAATCCGTTACAAGTAAAATAGGTTTTCAACATCAGCAAAATAATGGTTACAGAGATCATTCTTCATTAAGAAGAGATGGATTAACATGGAATGGCAGGTTTGTGCTCAATGACAAGAATATTTTAAAGACTACTTTTTTATACAGCGATCTTTTTTATGAAACACCCGGTGCATTAACAAGAAATGAATTTGAATTAAATCCCAGGTCAGCACGTCCCGGCAATCCTGCCTTTCCCGGTGCAGAAGCAGCACAGGCTTCTGTACATGAAAAAACATTTTTTGCCGGAGCTTCTTACAACCACCATCTTACACCTTCCCTTAAAAATAAAACTTCATTGTATGGTTCATTTACACAATTAAGAAATCCTACCATTCGAAATTTTGGAAGAACTTCTGAACCACATGCAGGTGGCAGAACAGCTTTTAATTATACTATTCCAATAAATACGTCTGTTCTTAATATAAATACCGGGTTGGAATGGCAACAGGGATTTAATACTATATATATTCATAGAAATGCAGGTGGTACTGTTGATACTTTAAGAACATTAGATGAAATAAACACAAGACAATCTTTTGTTTTTACCCAGGCTTCTCTTGATGTTGGTGATTGGGTTTTTATAGCCGGTGCCAGCTGGAACCAAAGAAAATTACAATTTCAACGCGTTTTTCCGTTACCATTACCTCAACAGGAAAAACAATTTGATAACAGAATTGCTCCACGTTTATCTGTAATGAAAAAATTCAGGAACATTAATGTGTATTCAACTATTTCACAGGGTTTTTCCCCGCCTACAACAGAAGAATTACTTCCGACAGGTGGCGCTATTAATCTTGATTTAGATGCCGAAACAGGAACTAATTATGATGTAGGACTACGTGCCACTTTACAAAAATTGTATGTTGATGTAAATGCTTTTTATTTTTCTTTACAAAACACAATTGTTCTACGCCGTACAGCCGGTGGTGGAAATTATTATTTAAATGCCGGCAAAACAAAACAATACGGAATTGAAACATATGTCAGTCATCCCCTTTTTTCTTTTTCAGATTTTTTTGCAAGA
>JACDAZ010000141.1 GCA_013695175.1 Flavisolibacter sp.
GTCCATGCTGTATTCAATTCTGTAACTGCAGGATCTATTTGATCTATATCCTGTGATTTATGTACTTCTTTTAATTTAGCTAAGGCTGTTTCAATAGGCGCTTTCATATCACCGGGTATTTTATCACCAAACTCTTTCAGCTGCTTTTCTGTCTGGAAAATAAGACTGTCTGCCTGGTTTATTTTTTCAACTTTTTCTTTTTCTTTTTTATCACTTTCTTCATTTGCCTTCGCTTCTGCCTTCATTTTTTCCACTTCATCTTTACTTAATCCACTACCTGCTTCAATCCTGATCTTTTGTTCTTTACCAGTTCCTTTATCTTTTGCAGTTACATGTAATATACCATTGGCATCTATATCAAAAATTACTTCAATCTGGGGTACACCACGCGGCGCCGGTGGAATTCCATCCAAATTAAACATACCCAAACTCTTATTCTGAGAAGACATAGGACGTTCACCCTGTAACACATGAATCTGTACACCCGGCTGGTTATCGCTTGCAGTAGAAAATGTTTCTGATTTTTTTGTTGGAATAGTTGTATTTGAATCAATCAATCTAGTCATAACACCACCCATAGTTTCTATACCAAGGCTTAACGGTGTAACGTCAAGTAATAACACATCTTTTACTTCGCCGGTAAGAACTGCACCTTGTATAGCTGCACCAATGGCCACTACTTCATCAGGATTTACACCTTTATGAGGTTTTTTACCAAAGAATTTCTCTACTATTTCCTGCACTTTAGGTATACGTGTAGAACCACCCACTAAAATCACTTCATCAATTTGAGAAGTAGAATAACCAGCGTCTTTTAATGCCTGCTCGCATGGTTTTAAACAACGTTCAAAAAGAGTGTCAGCAAGTTGCTCAAATTTTGCGCGTGTTAACTTCTTTACAAGGTGTTTTGGTACACCATCTATAGCTGTTATGTAAGGAAGATTAATTTCAGTTTCAGAAGAAGATGACAATTCAATTTTTGCCTTTTCAGAAGCTTCTTTTAAACGTTGTAAGGCCATTGGATCTTTCCTCAGGTCTACATTTTCGTCTTTTTTGAACTCTTCGGCCAGCCAATCCATAATAACCTTATCAAAGTCGTCACCACCAAGGTGAGTATCACCATTGGTTGATTTTACTTCAAAAACGCCATCACCCAATTCCAGTATCGAAATATCAAACGTACCACCACCAAGGTCAAAAACAGCAATATGATGGTCTTTACCACCTTTATCTAAACCATAAGCAAGCGCTGCGGCTGTTGGCTCATTTACAATTCTGCGAACATTTAAACCTGCAATTTCACCGGCTTCTTTAGTAGCCTGGCGTTGAGCATCGTTAAAATAAGCAGGAACTGTAATTACAGCATCTGTAACTTCCTGCCCAAGATAATCTTCTGCAGTCTTCTTCATTTTTTGAAGAACCATAGCAGAAATTTCTTGTGGAGTATAATTCCTGCCATCAATATCTATACGAACGGTATTATTGTCACCTTTTACAACTTTATAGCTCCAGTGGCTGATCTCTTCTGTCACTTCATCGTGGCGGCGACCCATAAAGCGCTTTACACTTGAAATAGTGTTTTGAGGATTTGTAATTGCCTGGCGTTTTGCCGGATCACCTACTTTACGCTCTCCATTCTTTAAAAATGCTACAACAGACGGCGTAGTACGGCGACCTTCATCATTGGCTATCACCACAGGCTCATTACCTTCCATTACGGCCACACAACTATTGGTTGTACCTAAGTCTATACCAATTATTTTTCCCATGTCAAATTAAAATTTAAGGATTCACTATTGGTTATCAATGATTATGCCGCTGACAGCTAAAGTGAAATTTTGGCAGGTTATCAGGTTTGGAGATTGGGGTTGGGGTATTTTGGGTTTGGAGATTTCGCCTTGCTATATTTTGTCAGATTTATTAATAAAATGAAATATAGTTGGTGCTAAGCTGTATTACTACTATAAAGCTTCTGTTGCGACGCTCCATTCATCGTTTTGTAATTCTTTTGAGTAAATGACTACCAAGCTGATAGATAAATATAGAAAATTATTTTGTCATACCGAAGAAGGAGGAATCTGCATCTACTACTCACAAACAGGAAATAAACATAAGATAAATCTAGATGAACGTCCTTGAGCTTGACGAAGCCTCTTACAAGCAAAAAGGATACAAGTAGATCCCTCGTTTCTCGGGATAACAAAGAAGAGTTTCTTTATCTCAACTTTTCCTTTACATCAGGTTCAAAAGCATAAGAATAGGGATTTTTTTCATACAACGAAAGGGGTAAAACGCCACACATTCATCT
>JACDAZ010000167.1 GCA_013695175.1 Flavisolibacter sp.
AAATGGAGCAGCGAACTTTATCTGCAGCATACAAGTTTTATTGTAATAAAAATCTTGAAGGAGCTCATAGTGCGGAAACAGATGCAGTGGCTACAGCCGAAATATTAAATGCACAATTAGAAAAATATCCTCAACTTGGTAATACTTTGGATTCTATTACCAAAGCTATAGGTGAGGATAATATCATCGATTTGGCTCGTCGTTTTTCGTTTAATGATAAAGGCGTAGAAACTTTTAATTTTGGAAAACATAAAGGACGAACTGTTGCTGAAGTTTTAAAATCAGAGCCGCAATATTACGACTGGATGATGCGGGGAGAATTTCCTATGAATACAAAACAAAAACTTACAGAAATATATACAAGGGCAATGCTGAAAAAACAATAGGAACTTCTTGGAAAAACTTGTTATTATACCAACCTATAATGAAAAGGATAACATTCATGGAATTCTTCAGGCAATCTTTAGCCTGCAACAGAATTTTCATGTACTTGTAATAGATGACGGCTCACCTGATGGTACAGCAGCCGTAGTTAAAGATCTGCAACCTCAATACGAGCATCATCTTTTTTTACATGAAAGAAGTGGAAAACTGGGTTTAGGAACTGCTTATATCTATGGGTTTAAATGGGCCATTAAAAATAATTACCAGTTTATTTTTGAAATGGATGCTGATTTTTCACATAATCCTGCTGATCTGGAACGATTATACAATGCATGTAAATATAAAGGTGCCGATGTAGCAATAGGCTCCCGTTATGTAAAAGGTGGTGGTGTTAAAAACTGGCCGAAAAACAGGATTGCTTTATCCAAAGGCGCTTCTTTATATACACGGTTAATACTTTGGATGCCGCTGGAAGATCCTACTGCAGGTTTTATATGCTATAAGAAAGAGGTACTCGAATCTATAAACTTAGACGAAATTCATTTTATAGGTTATGCATTCCAGATAGAAATGAAATTCGCTGCATGGAAACTTGGATTCAAGATCAAAGAAATTCCTATTCATTTTGAAGACAGGAAATATGGAGAATCTAAGATGAGTAAGGGAATAGTCAAGGAAGGTATACTTGGTGTATTGCAGTTAAGATGGTTCAGTATGTTTACAAACTATAGACGCCGTGTAAAAAGTAAATTAAATCCTTCTGTAGTTGAATAATTTATTTTCTTCTTATATAATCAATTATTCAAAATCTAATTCTTTTCTTTAACTCATGAAAAAAGCGTTGTTGCAATTGCATTCAGCAGTTTTTTTATGGGGATTTACAGGTGTATTAGGTAAGTTAATTACATTAGGCGAAACCTGGCTTGTTTGGTGGCGTTTATTGATTACAGCTGTCACTCTCTGGATTTTTTATTTTTTTACTAAAAGAATCAAAAAACTTCCGGGTTCTTCTATATTATACATTGGTTTTATAGGTACCATCCAGGCCTTGCATTGGGTATTTTTTTATGGCAGTATCAAATATTCAAACATAACCATTGCTCTTACATGTTTGTCAACATCTGCCTTGCTTTCTTCATTATTAGAGCCAGTTGTACTTCGTAAACGCTTTGACTTTTTTGAAATTATCTTAGGCTTTTTTGCTATTGCAGGCATTGTAATTATTTACAATACTCATTTACAGTTTTCTATAGGAATTATTATTGGTTTAATATCAGCATTACTAACAGTCATTGTATCTGTTCTGAATAAAAAAATGATTGATAATTATGAGTCAGAAAGTATTGCAATTTATCAATTATCAGGGGGGTTTATAGGTTTGACTTTATTGCTACCTGTTTATTATTTATTATTTCCTTCATCATCTGTTATTCCAACTGTTACTGATTTTTTTTGGTTGTTTATTTTGAGTTGGGTATGTACCATATTTACTTTCTTTTTATATATAAGGTCTTTAAAAAAAGTTTCTGCATTTACCATGAACCTTACCTTAACGCTGGAGCCTGTATATGGGATTGTACTTGCTTTTTTATTATTTAAAGAAAATGAAATTCTGAGTAATTGGTTTTATGCAGGGTTTGGCTTAATAGCATTTGCAGTTGGCCTGCATATGGTGAGGCTATTAAAGCCACTAAGTTTGCGCAACAGGTAGTAACTATGAAGAGATATATTTTACCAAGGTACGTTTGGCAATGGGTAATAAAGTTTCATCCACTGGTAATTTTAATTCTGTTTCTATACAATAAACAGCAGGATTAGGAAGGGCAGTCCTTTGCCTTATTAAATCGAACTTTATATTTTCGTATGTATTAGCCACACTGCGGTGAAGCATATCCAAATAAATCGTTTTAATACTTCTGTACATTTCATCATGCTTTTCAAAAATAGATAACCGGTACTGATAAACACGCGTATCTTTTGTGTTGCCAGCAGATAAGAAAAAATATCCTTCCTGTATATCAAGCGGCACTAAACCTATTGGAGAAATAGATAGATTTTGTTCAACAAATTCATAAATTTCAGTGCCGCAGCTAATTGTGGTCTTCATTGTGTCTGCAGCATAACCTATAATTTCTTCCAACTCCTTCATCAGTTCATCATCTTCTATCATTTGCTCGTATAAGATCTGCAATTTTTCAATTTGAATGCCGGTAAGTTTTTTTGGAAATTGTTCCTGCAGGTATTTTTTATTTTCCCTGAAAGCAACAACATTATTATAGTGAAATATCAAATCAGCAAGCTGCGGGTACAACCTGTTCTGGTCAAAACATTTATTTATTTCCTGCAGGTAAGCAAGGAGGGTATACTTTTTTAATTCAAAATCTATATATCCTTCTGCAAACCAGGTTTGAGATAATTCTTTCATAGTCTCGAATTTATTGTTACAATATAATAAAATAGACCTTTATTTCATACACTTGTTTATCTTAACATTGTTAATAGTTTTTTATGACCAGGTTCTTAATTTTTATTATAATCGGTTTTACATCATGCACAACAACCCATTATTATGTAGTTCGTCATGCCGAGAAGGAATATGTTAATTCAGATATGATGTCAACAGATGTACCACTTACTAAAGTTGGATGGGAAAGAGCGGAAGCTTTAAAAACAACCTTAGAAAATAAAAAAATTCAACGCATTTTCTCTACAAGTTATATACGCACAACATCTACGGCTAAACCTTTAAGTGATGCAATAGGGGTGCAAATAGAATATTATAATCCTCGTGATTCTTTATTTATTGGTCAATTAATAAATCTAAAGCAAAATGTTTTGGTAGTTGGTCATTCTAATACAATAGATGATTTAGTGAATGGATTAACAGGTACAAATCATTTGCAGGATCTGCCAGAAACGCAATATGGTGATTTATTTGTTATTAAAAAGAAGGGCAGCAAGATTAAATTTCAGCATAAAAAATTTGGTGATTGAACAACCCTCTTTTTAATATTCCCTGTTTATATTAAAATTTTCAAGTTCATTGGCTACTGCAGTTAGGAATGTAGCCCCTAAACTTCCATCAACTATTCTATGGTCATAACTCATAGACAGGTACATCATATGTCTTATAGCAATACTGTCGCCATGCGGAGTTTCTACAACAATAGGACGTTTTTTTATAGCACCAACAGCCAATATGGCTACCTGCGGTTGATTAATAATAGGAGTACCCATTAGGCTGCCAAAAGTACCCACATTGGTCATTGTAAATGTGCCATCAGAAATGTCTTCCGGTTTAAGTTTGTTACTTCTTGCCATGTCAGCTAAATTGTTTACCTGTTTTGCTAATCCAACAAGGTTTAACTGATCTGCATTACGAATAACAGGAACTATTAAATTTCCAGAAGGCAAGGCGGTTGCCATTCCTATATTAATATCTTTTTTCACAATGATGTTGGTACCATCAAGCGAACTGTTTATGAGTGGAAATTTTTTGATGCACCTGACAATAGCTTCCAGGAATAAGGGTGTGAAAGTTATTTTAGACCCTTCTCTTTTTTCAAATTCTTTTTTAACCTTTTCACGCCACATTACCAGGTTCGTTACATCTGCTTCAGTAAAACTGGTAACATGTGGACTTGTATGTTTGCTGCGAACCATATGTTCTGCAATCAGCTTTCGCATGCGGTCCATTTCTATTACTTCTACATTGCCCTGGTATTGTGTTGGTGCAGGTTGTGTTTGCACTTTATTCATGGGTATAACCATCTGCTGTTGCGATTGTGGCTGTGATGGTTGGGACTGCGAATCTGATGCTGAAGCCTTACCTGATCTGCGATCATTTACAAATTGTAAAATATCTTTTTTAGTAACCCTGCCTTCATTACCTGTGCCAGGTATATTTTCCAGTTCCGACATGGAAACACCTTCCTGTGCTGCAATGTTTAATACTAATGGTGAGTAAAACTTATTGCTGTTTTGAGATGAGGATGTTGCAGGCTTTTGTTGAGAATAGGACTGTCCATTACCTGAGGATTGTGCTTTGACAGGTTCTGTCTGTTGAATAGTTGGTTTATTATCTGAACTTGAATTTTGAGAATCTGATGCATCTGTTTTTACCCTGGCAATCACGGTTCCTATAGGAACAACATCATTTACATTAAATAAAATTTCATCAATAACACCTTCAACAGTTGATGGTACTTCACTATCTACTTTGTCTGTTGCAATCTCTAATACAGTTTCATCCATTTTTACGGCATCACCTGCATTTTTATGCCATTTCAAAATGGTTGCTTCCATTATACTTTCGCCCATCTTAGGCATTACCAGGTCTACAGTAGCCATATAATTCGTTTTTAATCAGCAATCGTTAATCAACATGTAATTCATTTGAAGAATTTTCTTCAAAATCTCTTTTAGCGCCAAAAATAAGCAATGCAGGTTAATGTTATTAACCCGCCTCTTCTTCCAGTATCCATTTTCGAAGCATATTTAAAGCTGCAAATGCAGTTAATTCTATATTTCTCTTACGGTCAAACCTGAATTTGAATTTCTTTGCCTTCATATTCCCTTTTTTACCTACTGCTATCCATACTGTTCCCACCGGTTTTTCCTCTGATCCGCCTGTTGGTCCCATAATACCGGAAGTGGCAAGGCCATAATCAGTATTAAATTGGCTTAGTAAACCTTTAAGCATTTCTAAAACCGTTTCTTCACTAACGGCACCAACTTCTTTCAGTGTTTTTTCATCAACCTTTAATAGATTGGTTTTTACATCATTGGCATAACTGATGATGCTTCCATTAAAGATTTTAGACGATCCTGCAATAGACGTTATAAGGTGTGCAATATATCCACCTGTGCAACTTTCGGCAGTGGACAAAGTTTTTCCTCTTTCATTTAATAATATAAAAATCGCTTCCTGTATTGATAAATCTTCATCAATCACAAGCCATTCACGGGTAATTGTTTTTAGCGTAGTAAAATGTTCCAGAACCTCGGGTTCCAGGTCATGTACATCATTATTTTTTGCAGTCAACCTCAAACGCACCATACCATAAGAAGGCAGGTATGCAAGTTTAATATGAAGGGGAAGTGAATCTTCAAAATCCTGTAATTTATCTGCAAGATCGCTTTCACCAATACCAGCAGTAAGTAATGTTTTATGAACCACCGCAGGTAATGCAAATGTTTTTCTTATTTCAGGAATTACAGCATCTACCATCAACCCTTTCATTTCATGAGGTACACCTGGCAGCGATACATAAATCATGTCATTATGATTAAACCACATGCCCGGTGCTGTTCCTCTCTTATTTTCTAAAACTTTACAATTAGATAGCACTTCTGCCTGTTTAGTATTTCTATCGGTAACTAAACGCCCTAATTGTTTAAAAATATTCTTAACATTTTCAAGTGCACCTTCATTTATGATTAATTCAGATTTGAAAAATTCACATAGGGCCGGCTTGGTTATATCGTCGGCAGTGGGACCTAATCCACCGGTAATAATCACAATATCAGAATCTTTGCTTTGAAGATCAAGAGCACTTAAAATTTCTTCTTTCGTATCGGCAACAGCCAGTTTTCTTTTGATCCAGATGCCGATTTTATTTAATTCCTTAGCTATAAAAGCACTATTTGTGTCAATGGTTTGACCTATTAATAATTCATCACCAATTGTTATTATTGAGGCATTAACTTCTTTCATTGCCTTTTGCCATTAATTTAGTGCAATGTTACTACCATTATGAAAAACTTATTTTTTACCTTCTTTTTAATAAACATAAGCTTTGTTGTTGTTGCTCAAAATATCAATAGCCGGCTTGCATCTTCTTTTCAAACATTTGAAAGGGATAATCAATTGGTGAATGGAATTACTTCATTGTATGTAGTTGAAGCCAATACAGGCAAAGTTGTTTTTGAAAAAAATGCATCCATTGGTTTAGCGCCTGCATCAACACAAAAATTATTAACCTCAGTCACTGCTTATGAACTTTTAGGTAAAGATTTCAGGTATCAGACGCAATTTGGTATTAGTGGAAATCATACTTCAGCTGCAATATTTATAAAACCGGGTGGTGATCCAACATTAGGAAGCTGGCGGTGGGAGCAAACTAAAGAACAAAATGTTTTGGAAAGAATTACAAAAGCTTTCTCTGGTGCAGCATCCTTACAAGGATTTTTAATTGAACAAATGGGTTGGAATTTTGAAACCATTCCCGGTGGCTGGACCTGGGAAGATATTGGAAACTATTATGGCGCCGGACCTTCAGTTTTAAACTGGCGGGAAAACCAGTTTGATCTTATTTTAAAATCGGGCAATTCATTAGGGTCACCTGTTTCTATTGTATCAACCACACCCAAACTCTATAATTATTCTCTATCATCTGATATAACATCAGCCGCAAAAGGTACAGGCGACAAGGCTTATATTTATTTTCCACTTAGTGGAACGGGTGGAATAGTAAGAGGTACTATTCCTGTAAATGAAAATAAATTCACCATCTCAGGTGCTATGCCCAATCCTGCTGATCAATTTGTTTTTACACTTGCTGAGGCTTTTAAAAACAGAGGAAAAGAATTGCAGGATGTAAAAACAATAATGATTGATTCTTTACTAACTAATAAAAAATTACTCCATACAGAAGTTTCGCCACCACTTGATAGCATAATTTATTGGTTTAACAGGAGGAGTATTAATCTTTATGGGGAGGCTTTGGTAAAAACATTTTCTTATCAAAAAACTAATAAAGCTTCAACCGCAGAGGGTATAAAACTGGTGAAAGAGTTTTGGAAAGTGAAAGGTATTCCTTTAACGGAACTAAATATTTATGATGGTTCTGGTCTGTCACCTCTGAACAGGGTAACAACAAAATCACAGGTTACTGTGTTGCAATTTGCTAAAAAGCAAAACTGGTATCATGGATTTTATGCTTCCCTACCGGAATTTAACGGTATGAAAATGAAAAGCGGAACCATCAATGGAGTTAAAGGGTTTGCAGGTTACCATACTGCTAAAAATGGTACAGAATATATTTATTCGTTTATTGTAAACAACTATAATGGTTCTGCATCAACACTAGTACAGAAGATGTATAAAGTTTTAGATGAATTAAAATAATCTATTTTCCAATAAACCTGTCCAGGCTTATTCTGCCCGCTCCTAAAAATAAAATGGCTAAAAAGCACACAAGAAATAAAGCAGATAGTTCACCTTTACCAAATATGGCACCTTTATCAGAGAAAAACAAGGCAACAGACATGGCTATAATTAATGGAATGGTTGCTAACCTCGTAAACAATCCTAATATTATAAATGCAGCACAAAAGAATTCAGCAAATACTACCAAAGCCAATGAAGTTGTTGATCCAATATTAAATGGATCTGCAAACCTGTTGGCTTTATCTGCAAAATGAATAAGTTTGTCTAACCCATGGTTTCCCAACATCAGCATACCTGCACCGACACGTAATACCAGCATGGCAATGGAAAATGCCACCGGACTAGTTTTTGTGCTGAATAATCTTTTCATACGAATTCAATTGAGTGGCAATGTTATGAAATCATTTTCTAACAATGTTTTGTTAAACATAAATTTTCCAACCATCTTAATTACTTTCTTTGACTGTTGTTTGGGTAACAATAAAATAATTTGAATATTTACAGCGTTATCCTTCATCGGCTAACGGATATTTTATGAAGAAACTAAGCTTACTTACCTCACTTTGCCTGCTCTTTATTTTTTCATCTGCTCAACAAAATTATACATACAACCAAAGTCAGGAAAAGTTTAATCAGGCAAAAGAATATTTTCAGAAAGGTCAATACAACCTGGCATCTCCTATTTTCAAAGAGTTGCAACAATCTATAAAAGAACCTGATCGTGCAGACAGGGCTTTGCAGGTGCAGGAAATTGAATTTTATGCTATTGCATCTGCATTACAACAAAATGAAAGCCGTGCAGAATACGATGCCAAACAATATATTGATGTAACAGAAAATAATGCAAGGGTTCAAATGATGAATTTTCATTTGGCAGAATATTATTTCCGTAAACAACAATTTGCAGATGCGGCTGATTTGTATGAAAATTCAAATATTGCCAACCTGAATAATACGGAAATAGCCCAACTGAAATTTCACCAGGCCTATTCTTATTTCACATTAAAAAGGTTTGCCCAGGCTAAACCTTTGTTTAATACCATCAGGCAAACAAAGAACGATCCCAACTTTATAGACGCTAATTATTATTATGGTTTTATTGCTTTTAGTGATAAAAATTATACAGAAGCCTTAGAGAGTTTTCGTGTTGTTGAAAATGAACCGGTGTATGAAACAATAGTGCCTTATTATATTGCTCAAATTTATTACGTACAAGGCAGGAAGGACGAATCTATTAGATATGCTGAAGGCAAAATGCAACAAGGTAAAGCACAACATTATGATGTTGAATTGAAGCAGCTTTTAGGTCATGCCTATTTTGAAAGAAAAGAATATGCAAAGGCAGCACCTTATTTGCAGGATTTTGTTACCAAATCAAATAATGTTCGTCGCGAAGATCTTTATGAACTTTCATATGCATATTATCAAACCGATAATATGACAAAAGCAATTGAAGGATTTAAGCAATTGAGTGGACGAGAAGATACATTAAGCCAGCATGCTATGTATCTTTTAGGTGATGCCTATTTACGTACAAATCAAAAGCCGAATGCCCGCAATGCTTTCATGTTCAGTTCCACCAACAACAGCAATCTTACTCAACGTGAGATTTCAAGGTTTAATTATGCAAAGCTTTCTTATGAGTTAGGTTACCAGGATGAAGCATTAAAAAATTTAAGGTCATTTATAAATGATTATCCGGGTTCGGTCTATCGCAATGAGGCAACCGAACTTTTAGTAGGCGCACTGGCAAATACAAATAATTATCGTGATGCTATGGCAATGCTGGAGAGTATTCAAAATCCTTCTCAAAATGTAAGGCGTTTGTATCCACGAATTTTATATGGTCGTGCAACAGAATTAATAAATGATGGAAGGTTGCAGGAAGCAGATGCACTACTGGATCGAGCTATACAAGATCAAAATAATGCATCAGTGCTTCCATTTGTACATTTTTGGAAAGGTGAGATTGCCTATCGCCAAAACCGTATAGATGACGCTATCCGTTTTTATCATTTATATGTAAATGCAGGATCTCCAACTAATGGAGAAGCAAATGACAAAAATGCAAAGTATAACCTTGGATATGGTTATCATCGTAAAGAAAATTATGCTGTTTCCAGAACTTATTTTGAACCATTAGCAAGAAATGTATCATTAAGTTCAGATCCTGTAACCCAGGATGCTTATATAAGAACAGCCGATGCATATTATATGTCGCGAAATTATACGCAGGCACGTACTATGTATGATAATGTGATCAGGTTTTCATGGCCTTCAGAAGATTATGCAACTTTTCAAAAGGCTATGATTGCAGGCATCAACAGTTCATCCGAAAAAATAACATTGATGAACAACGTGGCAAGAAAATTTCCAAACTCTTCTCTTGTGGCCGATGCTAATATGGAAATTGCAAATACTTACCTCGCAGAATATCGCTTTAGAGAAGCCATTCCATATTTAACCAACATTACAAAAGCAACGGGTAACAATAGCCTGAAACCCCAGGCCTATTTAAAACTTGGCATTGCTAATTACAATATGAACAATGGTAGTGAAGCTATATCTCAATTCAGGTATGTATTAAATACTTATCCTAATTCACCAGAGGCTGATGATGCTTTGGATAATCTGAGAACAATTTATGTAGAACAGGGCAGGCCAACAGAATATGCTGAAGCAGCACGTCAGGCAGGTAAACCTTTATCTGTTAGTGCCGAAGATTCACTTACTTATACAGCAGCCGAAATTCAATTTCAAAATGGAAATACAGCAGTTGCTTTAACCTCTTTTGAAAATTATTTACAGCGTTTTCCAAATGGCAGTTATTCTATAGATGCTAATTTCTTTATAGCTGAAATTTATGGTGCACGTAAAGATTGGCCTAAAGCATTACAGCATTATGAAATTATTGCTGAACGATCGCCAAACAAATATGCAGAAAGAGGGGTATTGGCTGCTGCCAGGATCAATTTCTTTGAATTAAAAAATTATGCACAGGCAGAAAGATATTTTGGACAATTAAAAAATCTTACATCGGGGCAGGAAACAAGACTGGAAGCCATGCGTGGTTTATTAAGAAGCCAGTACCAACAACAAAAATGGACAGAAGCAGTTGAAAATGCCCGTGAGTTGGTTGCTCAAAAAGGTAGCAGTGAAGATGATAAATCTTTAGCCAATATGGCGATTGGTAAATCAGCACAGATCAGTGGGCAATATGATGTTGCCATCAATTCTTTTAAAAGTGTAGTTGCTGTAAATAAAGGCGCCCTGGCTGCCGAAGCACGTTATGAAATTGCTAATAGCTGGTTTTCATTAAACAGAATGAAGGATGCTGAAACAGCCGCTTTTGAAGTGATTAAAAAATCAGGTTCTTATGAGTGGTGGGTAACAAAATCTTATATTCTTTTAGGTGATATTTACTTTAGTCAAAAAGATTATTTCAATGCTAAAGCAACTTTTCAAAGTGTAGTACAAAACAGTTTAAATGTTGAGTTAAAAACTGAAGCTCAAAGAAAATTAGACCAGGTCATTGCTGCTGAAAAAGAGGCAAGCAAATTAGTAAACTAACCGCAAAATATAAATATGCGTTCTTTCAATATAATATTTGTTTTAGTAATCTTTACAGGATCTGCAGTATCGGCACAGGATACAACAAGAAGAAGAGAAGTAAGTGTAACATCGCAATTTAAACCTGTTTTAAAAGAAGCTGCCAAAGTAAATTTTGATGCTTCTCCTCCAACTGCAGATACTTCCACACCCAGACTGCAATATAATATTCCAAATCAAAATCTTGCATTGGCTTACCAGCCGGGAAGCCTTCGTCCACTTGCATTAGGTATAGATACTATAGGCAGGTGGGATAACTGGAATTATGTAAAACTTGGCTATGGAAGCCTGAGCACTCCTTATTTTGAAACAGGAATTTCTTTGGGTGATGGTAATGCAGCCGGACTCAACATTTTTGGTCGCCACATTTCATCCAAAGGAAAAATAGAATTCCAGGATTATGCAAATACTGATGTTGAATTAAATGGGTTTTTAAAGAGTGGTAACCAGGAATGGACAGGACGTTTTGGAGTGTCAGAAGACAGGTATAATAAATTTGGATTTCAACCAAAATCTATAGTTGTACCGGATGATTCTCTTAAAGTGAAATTACAAAATTTAAGTGCACGAGTAGGACTTAGAAATATCGATCGTACTGATTTAGGTATTTCATATACACCGCAGATAAAGTTTGATGCTTTTAAAGACGGTATAGATAACAGTGAAGCACAAATGTATTTTGATCTGCCGGTACGTAAAACTTTAGGCGGCACTTTTGAAGCTGAAGTGCGTGCAGAAGCAAACATATGGAGGTATACGCCCCGTTCGCAAAGTGCTGCTAGCAATAACTGGTTTGCAATTTCACCGGCTTTACTTTTTAAAACAGAAAATGCCAATATACAGGCTGGTATAAAACCGGCATGGGATAATGGGGAATTTCGACTTTTTCCAAATGTTACTGCAGAAATTAAATCATCAAATAATCAGGTAACCTTGCAGGCAGGATGGATAGGATATATACGCAGTAATACTTATAGAATGTTAGCTGAAACTAATCCATGGCTTTGGGCACCTCAAACTACTGCCAACTCCCGTATTGAAGAAGTATATGGAGGTATAAAAGGATCATTAACTGATCATTTTAACTATAATATAAAAGCAGGTTTCGGTAAGGTATCAAATCAGCCTTTCTTTATTAATGATACAGGAAGTGGTAAATCATTTGCTGTTATATATGAACCTACAACAAATCTTGTAAATGTAACAGGTGAAATAGGATATACTGTAGGAGAGAAATTTAATCTGCAGGCAGCATTACGTTTAAATAAATTTACTGATCTTGATGTTGCAGATAAAGCATGGGGAATATTACCTTTTGAATTTACAACAACAGCCAGGTTGCAGGTATTGAAAGATCTTTATGTGCATGGTGATCTGTTTACGTTTGACGGTGGATGGTATAGAACAAAAGAAGCAGGTAGTGGGAGAACACGTGGTGTAGATTTAGGTGCAGGGTTAGAGTTTGCTGTTTATAAAAACATTAAAGTATGGGGACAATTCAATAATCTCCTAAACAATGAATATGAGCGCTGGAAGCAATATCCTGTATATGGATTTAATTTCGTTGGAGGAGTTGTATTTTCGTTTGCACAAACCAATAAGTAGTGCTTTCCTTACTCACAGCTTATTTAATACAACATAAGAAACTCTTTATTCCTGGTATTGGAAGCTTTGAAATAAAAAGAGAACCGGCTGATCTTTCATTTGCTGACAGGCTACTTTATCCTCCTATCTTTCATATCAGTTATAATAGCAACGTGGCACCTGATGATAATCAGACTATATTATTAGCAGAAAAGGAAGGTGTTGATGCAACTACCTTAACATCACGCTTACAAGTTTTAAGTGATAGGATAAAGCAACAGCTTGATAATGGACCATTTATATGGAATGGGATAGGTGTTCTTTCCCTGCAAAAAAACAAAATTGTATTTGTGCAGGAAGACAGAGTGCTTCTTTTACCTGTACCAGCTAATAAGATTATTAGGGATCATGTAAGGCATAAAGTACTTCGTGGTGACAATGAATACCAGGATGAAATTAAAGAAACAGCAAGTCCTGCAGCAAAAAAAACAATAAGGTTACATTATATACTCTGGGGTGTGTTATTGGTTGCCTTAATTTTTACCGGGATTCATTTTTATAAAAATGGTTTTAAAGTAGCCTCAACCGGATCTAAAGTAAAAGCAGTTTCTTTGCCGGCTTCAACCAGGTAACTATGGATGGAATTGTTCATTATGATACTTGTCCTGTTTGTAACAGCAACAACATATCTCCACTGTTGACGGTAAAAGATCATACTGTATCAGGTAAAGAATTTGTTATCTGGCATTGTCAGCAATGCACACTTCGTTTTACACAGGATGTACCTTCAGAAGATTCTATTGTTGATTATTATAAAGCAGAAGAATATATTTCACATACAGATACATCAAAGGGTTTAGTAAATAAACTATATAAAAAAGTAAGACAATATACCTTACAACAAAAAGCCGGTTTAATAATTTCTGAAACAGGAATCAAGGAAGGAAGGATTTTGGATTTAGGTTGCGGAACCGGGTCTTTTGTTGATGTTATGAAAAAGAGAGGGTGGAAGGTTACAGGAATAGAACAAGACAGTGATGCACGAAAAATGGCGAAAGAACTGTATAGTTTAGATATCCTGCCGTCATCAGAGTTTAAAAATTTGCAGTATAAATCCTTTGATGTAATAACACTTTGGCATGTAATGGAACATATACACGACTTGCATGCATATGTAAAACACCTTAAAACAGTTTTAAAGGATAACGGTAAAATATTTATTGCAGTACCTAATTATAATTCTTCAGATGCGGATGCATACAAACTTTATTGGGCCGCTTATGATGTTCCCCGGCATCTATATCATTTTACGCCAAAAGCTATGGCTTTACTTATGCAGCAACATGGATTAAAAATAATAGGTATGAAGCCTATGTGGTTTGACAGTTATTATGTAAGTATGTTGAGTAGTAAATACAAAAATGGAAAAATAAAATGGCCTGGTGCTATACTAAACGGCATAAAATCTTCTCTAAAAACAATACAAAACAAAGAAAGAAGCAGTTCTTTGATTTATGTGATTACTAAAAACTAGTAGAGAGGAACGCAGGTTTTGAAGATTGTTAAGATTTACACCGATCTTCTTTTAATTTTTTCAAAATGTATTATTAAATCAGCGCAATCAGCCTTCTATATAAAAAGGGAACGCTGGTTTTATGATTATTAAGATTAACACAGATCTTTATTTTAAATTCATCAGGAATATATCAATAAATCCGCGCCAATCTTCACCATCAGCGTTATCTGCGTTCCATTTACTAAGTAGGGAACGCAGGTTTTTATGATTATTAAGATTAACACAGATCTTTATTTAAATTCATCAGGAATATATCAATTACCCGCGCCAATCTTCACCATCAGCGTTATCTGTGTTCCATTTCAGCTTTCTAAAATTAATGTGGAAAATCAAGTTCATAAATCTCCGGCCACAATTTACCTGTAACATATATTTTTTTTGTTTCAGGATTGTAAGCAATACCATTTAAGAAATCGACTTTTGGATCCTTAGCCTTAGCCCTGTTTACAATATCTGTAAGATCTAGTTTGGCTACAACCTGTCCGCTTGATGGATCTATTTTAAGTATATATGGATATTGCCATTGATTAGCATATACATAACCGTTAATAAATTCCAGTTCGTTCAGGTTAGGGGCAGGACTTCCGTTTTCTGTTATACCCAATGTTCGTAATAATCTAAAATCGGATGCATCATAAAAATATAAGTTGCTGTCACCCGTGGAAACGATTAATTCTTCTCCGTTATCAGTAATTCCCCAGCCTTCAGTATTTAAATTCATTTCTCTGACCAGTTTAAAATCTCTAGCAGTGTATACCAAAACTTTCTTGTTTTGCCAGGTTAGCTGGTAAATAGTATCATTTAATATGGTAATACCTTCACCAAAAAGTTGAGGATCTAAAGAAGTGGATCTGATAGCTTTTCCTGTTTTAAGATCAACCTGCATGATCCGTGATTTACCTTCCAACCCAGTGCCTTCATACAATTCGCCATTATAAAATGTCAATCCCTGTGTAAATGAAGAAGTATCATGTGGATAAGAAGCTAAAACAGAATAATTAAGTAATGGGGTAGACATAGTAGATGAACCGGTTCCATTTGAGTTAGAGTTATCATCTGATGTACAAGAAGTTACAGATATTAAAAAAATTAAAGCATATAAAAAACCAATCTTCATTTTACAAATGTAAATGTTCAAAAATTTAAGCATGGATCATTTATATTGGTGATGCTTTGATTTTAAAAATTTAAGATTTACATTTGATCTTATCTGAGAGCTAACCGTATCCCTTAAAGAACCTCACCTCCAAATTATCCTCATTTTATTTTATTAGTCCAAGTTCCGGGAAAAATTACGCCTATTTGTATCTAATATCGTTTAAAAGACTCATAGCAATTTCCGCAATCCCTATGTGCGCCGTTAACATTTGGAACTATGAGGACGTTTTTTCTGGGGTCAATCCTTCTAATCGCAACAATGGTGCAAGCACAACGTGCCTGCCTGACATCTGACTATATTGCAAGGCAACTTGCAGAAGATGCTTCATTTAAATATCAACTTGCAGAAGTAGAAAAATTTATTCAATCTTCTTCCGGTAACACTAACATTATCATGAGCTCCACCAGGGCAGGTGCAGAAATGACAATAAAAATTCCTGTAGTTATTCATGTTTTATATAATACACAAGATCAAAATATAACTGATGCACAAATTAAAAGCGGTTTAGAAGCGTTGAACCGTGATTTTCGCAGAAACAATGCTGATACAACTAATACTCCAGCACGTTTTAAAAATATAGCTGCTGATGTGCAAATAGAATTTGTTTTAGCAACAGCCGATCCTAAAGGAAGATTCACAACCGGTGTTATCCGTAAACAAACAAGCATCACAGATTTTAAAATGGATGATAAAATTAAGTTTTCATCACAGGGTGGAAGTGATGCATGGGATAGCAAAAGCTATTTAAATATCTGGATCGGCAATATGCGCAACCTTTTAGGTTACTCCAGTTCACCGGGAAGTGCACCTGAAAAGGATGGTGTAGTAATAACTACAAAAGCATTTGGGACAATTAATGCACCGGCACCTTATCATTTAGGCCGTACAGCAGTACATGAAGTAGGGCATTGGTTGGGATTAAGACATATTTGGGGTGAAACTTATTGTGGCGATGATTTAGTAGATGACACACCTATACAAGGTGGTTATACAACAGGTTGTCCCACAGGTTTCAAAACATCATGCAGCAACGGTGATATGGGAGATATGTATATGAACTACATGGATTTTACAGATGATGCATGTATGAATCTTTTTACAGTGGGACAAAAAAACAGGATGAGATCTTTATTTAATGATGGGGGACCAAGATTTTCTTTGCTGTTAAGTAAAGGACTTAATGAACCATGGTTATCAGAATCTCCATTACCTGAAATAAGTCCTGTAAACCCTGTTATTCAAATATTTCCTAATCCTGCAGTGAACGAGTTGACACTAGTTCTTTCAAATGCATGGTTGGGTAAAGAGATTAGTATTCAATCAATAAACGGGATATTAATCCAAAAAGTAAAGATCACTTCTTTAACAACTAAGATCAATATTGCTTTATTTACTCCCGGTTTATATATGATAACAGGTGATGCCCTGGGTGAAAAAATTCATTCTAAATTTATTAAACTTTAATCGCCATACATTAAAGATGTTATTTGCTGACCAACAGTAGGAGCAAGGGCTACACCCATCCCACTCATACGTACTGCACAAAATATATGAGGAGATACTTCTTTAACTATGGGCATTTTTTCACTCCCCATTGCCATTATTCCACTCCATCTTTGATCAATGGTATAAGAACCTGCATGATTTGGAATTACAATTTGTTCTAAGTATCGCTCCAGTTCTTTTTGAATTAGTTCAGTTGTTTCAATAGCAGTTGTTCTTTCATCTGCAAAAGCTTTGTTGCGTGCACCACCAAGCAATACCCGGCTTCCCAGGTTACGGAAATAATAATATCCTTCATCAGAATGAAACGTTCCTTTCCAGGGTAAGCCAGCAATTTCAGATGTTAGAAGAACCTGTCCCCTTGCGGGAACTACATCAAGTTCCGGAACTAATTCTTTTGCAAAGGCATTTGTACAAACCAGGAATTTTTTGGTATTAAAATCCATTTCTTTGTTTGTTTGTATTTCAAGTTCATCTTCAATAAGATTAAATGATGTTATTTCTATATTAGTGAAAACCTGTACACCCATGTACTGAACTTCCTGTAATAAAGCCTGCAATAATTTTCCGGAATGGAGGTAACCTTCAAGGTTGTTTTTTACAATATGTGTTGTATTTCCAAATCCAAATTCATCTTTTGCTTCATTAGATAAGTTATAAGTATTTTTTGAATGAATTATTGGCCGCAAAACGCTATTCATATATTCAATACTATTCTGCAGTTCATCATTTGTTAAGGAAGTACCGGAATCAAAAAGTTCATATCCACCACAGTTTTCATAATCAATCTTTTTCTTTTTAAAAAATTTCTGAATTTTTTGTAGTCCTTTGAATCGCATTTCCACCAGTTTCAGCATATTTTCAGTACCCATTGTTTTGGCATCAAACATCAATTCGCTCAGACTGCCAAAGCAGGCAAAACCGGCATTCCTGGTGCTGGCACCTGTTGGTATCATACCCCTTTCTAAAATTGTGATCTTTAGTTTGGGATGTTTCCTTTTTAAATAAAACGCTGACCATAATCCCACAAAACCGCTACCGGCAATAATTACATCCTGTGGTGCAAAAAATGTTTCTTTCTCCCAAATACTGATCATAATCAAATTTATAAATGAAAAAAGCTGAATTTAACCCTATTTTAATTTCTTAAGAGTTATTTTGTACCTACAAATCTATCTATGAAAAATTTAGTCTTCACTTTCGCTTTTTTTCTTACAATTGTTTTTACTGCAGAAGCTCAATTTAAAAACGTTTTAAAAGATATTGCTAAAAAAGATTCTAGTAAAACCGGTATTTCATCAATTTTAAAAAAACAAGGTCACGGTTTAAGCAGCGATGAAATTATTAGCGGTTTAAAAGAAGCTTTGACTGTAGGTACAGAAAATGGAAGCAAAAAACTTTCTGCCGTAGATGGTTTTTTTAAAGATGCAGCAATTAAAATATTAATGCCTGCAGAAGCTCAAAAAGCGGAAAAAACTTTGCGCAGTTTTGGTATGGGCAAATATGTAGATGATGCCATACTGTCAATGAACAGAGCTGCTGAAGACGCAGCAAAAAGTGCCTCACCAATTTTTATAAATGCAATTAAGCAAATAACCATTCAGGACGGTATTGGAATTTTAAGAGGCAGTGACCAGGCAGCAACTGAATATTTAAAATCAAAAACTGTGGCTTCTCTTACAGAAGCTTTTCGTCCTGTAGTAGAATCTTCGTTACAAAATGTGGGTGCAACAAAACATTGGAATACAGTTTTCTCAAATTATAATAAAGTGAGTGCCGAAAAAATTAATCCCGACTTAACTGCATATGTAACCGAAAAAGCATTGGCAGGTATTTTTTACCAGGTTGCACAGGAAGAACAAAAGATCAGGAAAGATCCTGCTGCAAGGACGACGGATATATTGAAGAAGGTTTTTAATTAAAAAGCAAACCCGAAAGAAACACCTATTCTATACCCGGGAACTACTCCTTTAAATTCAGCTGTTATAGTTCTATTTTCGCGGTCAATCATTACATCTGTATTTTTTCTTAAGAAAGGAAATTTGCTGATAAATTTTTTTATATCATCTTCCGCCTGGTAACCCTGTGTTGATGTCCATGCTAAAGTATTTGATTCTTCAATGGCTTTAAATTTATTAGAAGCAAAATTTAATTCAGGACCTAAAAAGAAAAGGTCAATAACAAACTTTTTATTTATTAAAAATTGTGCTCCTAGTTGAGCTCCTGCACCAAAACCATTATAGTTATTAGTAAAATTTAATTTAACGCGTTGGTTATCTAAAATGCTATAACCGGTTCCTTCAGCGCTATGGTTAACAAATTTGAAAAAAGGCTCAAAATAAAGACCTTGTAATTCCTTTTTGTTGATATACATTCTATAACCGGCTAAAAAAGATGTGGCTTTTAAATGAAATATGGCATCCTCATTTTCATATTGAAAAGTGTGCCTTGTATTACTGGGTAATCCAATCTTGGCAGTTAATGATTTTGCACCAAATCCATATTCTCCATGCAGGCTTATACTTCCAAGAATTAATCCTGTTGGTGCCCATTTTATGGCAATATTAGGTTTATGAACGCTGTCTTTCTGCTCCTGCGAAAAGGCATTATGAAAGAAAAGTATAGTAATGATAAAGAGTAAGGTTTTTTTCATTCGGTTGCTAAATCAATAATAAGAGTTTGTTTAACCCTTTAAAGCTGCATCATAAAAAAAAGCTTGCCTAAAGCAGGCCCAGGGAAAGTATTTTTTATAAATGAATAGCCTCACCGTAAGCAACTTCAATAGCTTCTTTCACACTTTCACTAATAGTTGGGTGCGGATGAATGCTATTTAAAATCTCATGATGCGTAGTTTCTAATTTCCTTGCTACTACCGTTTCCGCAATCAACTCAGTAACATTATAGCCTATCATATGTGTTCCCAGCCACTCACCGTACTTTGCATCAAAAATCACTTTTACAAACCCTTCCAGGTGCCCGGCAGCTGAGGCTTTACCCGATGCGCTCAAAGGAAATTTGCCTACTTTAATTTCATACCCGGCATCCTTTGCTTTCTTTTCTGTAAAGCCAACTGAAGCTATTTCCGGTGAACAGTAAGTACAACCCGGAACATTTCCATAATCCAAAGGTTGAGGCTGATGATCAAATTTCTTTTCTGTAAAAGCAATATTTTCAATGCAAATAATGGCTTCTTTTGATGCCACGTGAGCCAGTGCCTGCCCGGGCACACAATCTCCAATTGCATAAATGCCTGGAGTACTGGTTTGATAAAATTTATCTACTGTTATAAGACCTTTTTCAGTTTTTACACCCAATTCTTCTAATCCAATGCCTTCAATATTTGCAGAAACACCTACAGCACTTAAAACTACATCAGCTTCAAGAGTTGTTTCTCCTTTATCTGTTTTTACAGTAGCTTTTACACCATTTCCAGAAATATCAACTTTTGTTACTTCAGAAGAAGTCATGATGTCAATACCTTGCTTTTTAAAATTCTTTTCCAATTCTTTGGAAATATCTTCATCTTCCACTGGAACCAACCTGGGCATAAATTCAACCATGGTAACCTTGGTGCCCATACTGTTATAGAAGTATCCAAATTCAACTCCAATGGCACCGCTACCCACTACTATCATTGATTTTGGCTGTTGTGGTAAAACCATTGCTTCTCTATAACCGATAATTTTTTTACCATCAATTGGTAAAGATGGTAATTGGCGGCTACGTCCTCCTGTTGCAATAACGATATGCTTAGCTTCAACAGTTTGTTTTTTGTCGTCGCTTCCTGTTACTTCTATTTTACCTTTTCCAGTAACTTTTCCAAAACCATTAATTACATCAATTTTGTTCTTGCGCATTAAAAACTGAACACCTTTACTCATTTTATCCGCTACACCACGACTACGTTTTACAACTGCTTCAAAATTGTGTTGTCCGGTAGCTTCAATACCAAAATCTTTTGCATGTTTTATATACTCATACACCTGTGCACTTTTTAATAAAGCTTTGGTAGGAATACATCCCCAGTTCAGGCAAACTCCTCCTAAACTTTCTTTTTCAATTACAGCAGTTTTTAATCCAAGCTGAGATGCACGGATTGCAGCTACATAACCACCGGGACCCGATCCAATTACTACAACGTCGTAAGCCATTTCTATAGAATTTTTTAAATGAAAGTCAAATAGTCAAATAATCAAAAAGTCAATAATTCAAAAAGTCTAAAGAAGTCAAAAAAGTCAATATCTATCAATCCTGTAACTTTTCCGGCCCTGGTACTTCTTCAACAATTGACCATTTTTTATCGCGGCACGAAGCTACTTTAAAATGCTTTATGCACAAAAGAACTGGAATCAAGTGATGGATTAGTTCTTAATTTTGATGTCCTTATCCATATAAAATCTAAAAAACATGAGTTCGTTTAAAGAATACCTGGAAGAGTTGATAGATCTGAAAAGGGAAAGCAGTATAACATTTACTTCAGTAGATGGGGGAGTTTCTACAGTAAGAGGGCATATTGTAAAATTTGAAACCTTAGTAGGCAGAGATATGATAGAAACAGACACAGGATTAATTATAGGTGTAGACCAGATAATTGAAGTAAATAACCGCCAGGCCCCTGATAATGTAGCCTAAACTTTAAAGCTAAACGTTAAATCAACTTTTATCTCTGCTTTTTTTACTTATTACGTTTTTTACATTTGGCATTTCTCCCTACCTTTGCACTCCAAAAATTTTCTAAAGTCATGGCAAGAGTATGTCAGGTTACAGGTAAAACGCCCATAGGTGGAAATAAAGTTTCACACTCAAATATTAAAACCAAGCGCCGGTTTTTACCAAATTTGCAAACAAAACGTTTCTTCCTTGCCGAAGAAAACAAATGGATCAGCCTGAAATTATCAGCTAATGGCATTAGAACAATTAATAAAAAAGGATTATTAACTGTTGTAAAGGAGTTAAGAGCTCAGGGGCAACACATCTAAAATTTAAACAATGGCAAAGAAAGGTAACCGTGTACAGGTAATTTTAGAATGCACTGAGCAAAAGAACACAGATGTGCCTGGTACAAGCCGTTACATCAGCGAAAAAAATAAAAAGAACAATCCTGAA
>JACDAZ010000174.1 GCA_013695175.1 Flavisolibacter sp.
TTCTTACCCCTTGCATTACCACCCCCCAGCCCTCTATTATCGATTAAAAAAATCAAAAAATGAACCAGCCAAAAATTTATTTTGCACTTCTGTGTGCAGCCATTTCTCTATTGTTGATTTCATGCGGAGATGCTACAACTTCAACCAGCTCTGAAACAGATAGCACAGCCAATACAAACACCTTAAGTAAAGACACAACATCAAACATTATTACTACACCTGAAAACATAGTTGTAGTCCGCTACAAAGTTTCCGATTATGCTAAATGGAGGTCTTTGTACGATACAAGGGATTCTATGCGCACCGCTAACGGCCTTCACAATCTTGTACTTGGCCGTGGTGTGGAAGATACCAGCACAATAATGGTAGCGGTGAAAGCAGATGATATGGCAAAAGCAAAAAACTTTACCAAAGACGCTTCTCTTAAATCAGCCCTGCAAAAAGGGCATGTAACAGGCACACCAAAATTTAACTTTACAACAGTTGTTTACCAGGACATGTCGCCCAATATGTCGGAGTTGCGTGCTATGACTTTTTTTACTGTAAAAGACTGGGATGCATGGAAGACATCTTTTGAGGCATCAAGACAAACAAGGACAGAAAATGGCCTTACCGACAGGGCCTATGGGCATGATGTGGATGATAACCGTAAAGTAGTTCTGGTAGTGGCTATAAACGATTCTGCCAGGGCTGAAGCTTTTTGGAATTCAGACCTTATCAAACAGCGGCGGGCAGAGTCAGGCGTGGTAGGAAAAGTAGAGCGTTTTGTATACCGTGTAGTGCAAAAATATTAAGAACAAATTTTCACTGACTATCAGTGAGGTTCGAAAAAATAATAAAAGACCCTCACACCTTTGCCTTTGTTGTGTTTGTAACCAACAACCGGAGAGCAGGCTATAACTGCGACATTCAATTCCATTGCCGGTAACAACACCGGTAATGGAGTAAGAAAAAACTGTTTTTGTGGAGATAACTATCTGAAAGAATCCTGGAAATAAACTGTGCATTCCATGGATAGCATAAATGGCTGCAAACCATATTGAAAAGCCTGCCGGTTTTTCAGTTCGCATATTTCATTTTAGTATTTTTCGTCAATGATTTCCAGGTGTAGGTCGTTTCCATTGGGAAAGGTCCTTCTGCTGTTTGCATTACCAACTTTTGTTTTGGTATGAGCTCAACAATTTCATAGGTATACTTCAGTTAAATTTATAATAGAAAACCAATTAACTATAACAAGATTAATTATTGGTTGATTAACATATAACTCAAACTATGAACAATACAACTTCACATGATGAGCGTATTGCAAAAATGTCATTCGCCTCAGTATATCCATACTACCTCACAAAGGCAGAGAAGAAAGGCAGGACAAAAGAAGAATTGCATCAGGTAATAGAATGGTTAACCGGTTTTGATAACAAGAAACTGCTGGGCCTTATTGAAAAAAAATTAAGTTTTGAAGCATTCTTTCAAAATGCAACATTAAATGCAAATGCACACCTTATTACAGGTGTAATATGTGGTTATCGTGTAGAGGAAATTGAAAATCCGCTAATACAAAAAGTCAGGTACCTGGATAAGTTGGTGGATGAATTGGCAAAAGGTAGAAAGATGGAGAAAATTTTACGCGGTTCGTAGATTATTATGGGAGCTAGTTTCCTCTTAAACATTCAAAATAATCAAAATGATTTCATAGAACGCTAAGAACCAATTCTCACATAAAAACACCATAAAATCACATTTCAACTTATAGATTTAAGAAGATATTCTTCATCAGGTTTGAGCACCCGGAAAGATATTTATTAAACAACTGCAATTATAAAACTCTCTGTTTAACTTCATTCTCTTATGATCACTGTGTTGCAGATTCTTTTTGTTTTAGTTCTGATTATAATTATTATACTTTTTGTTTTTCGGCCTAAAAGAACAGAAAACTTTGCACTGCCAGAACATTATCCTGATCTTTTAAACGACTATGTAAAGTTTTATGCAAATCTTCATGAAGAAGAAAAAAAGAAATTTGAAACAAGGGTCCAAAAATTTTTATCCGGAGTAAAAATTACAGGGGTTCAGGCAGAAGTGGAAGATCTTGATCGTGTACTTATTGGTGCTGCTGCAATTATTCCTGTTTATTTCATCAGAGACTGGGAATATATAAATCTCAGGGAAATACTTGTTTATCCCGGAAATTTTAATATGGATTTTGACCAGCATGGAAACACCAGGACCATATCCGGTATGGTAGGAACAGGAGCTTTACAAAATGTAATGATCCTTACTAAATGGGAACTGCGACAGGGCTTTATAAACAGCAACAGCCATCGTAATACCGGCATACATGAATTCATTCACCTGATTGATAAAATGGATGGCACTTTTGATGGTGTTCCTGAAATATTGTTGGAAAGAAGATACGTAGCGCAGTGGAAGCAATTATTACAGGAGACAATCAGTAAAATGCGAAGAGGTGAATCTGATATTGATATGTATGGAGCCACCAGTACGGTTGAATGTTTTTCTGTGATATCTGAATATTTTTTTGAACAACCTGATTTGTTTGCACAAAACCATTCTGAATTAAACGAGATGCTTGAGCGAATTTTTATTAAGAAAAATATTCCCTCCTGATGTTGCTTACCGATATTATAATCAAAAGAATTAAAGAAGAAGGTGCCCTATCTTTTCACAACTTTATGGAAATGGCTTTATATTATCCGCATTTAGGTTATTATAACAGAAGCCAAAGTAAGATAGGAAAAAGCGGTGATTTTTATACCAGTTCCAGCCTCACTCCTGCCTTTGGAGCCATGATAGGAAAACAATTGGAGCAGATGTGGGAAATTTTAGGAAAAGGAAATTTTACAATTGTAGAATATGGTGCAGGTACCGGGACTCTTTGTGCAGATATTTTAGAGTATCTAAAAAATAACGCCGACATGTATCCGCAATTGAAATATTGCATTATTGAAAAAGGTGCTGCCATGCGTGTAATACAAAAAAGTCATTTAAGTGAAAAGGTAAGCTGGTATGAAAACATAAGTGACTTAAATGGGTTTACCGGAGTGGTTTTATCAAATGAATTACTGGATAATTTTTCTGTGCACCAGGTAGTAATGGAAGATGAACTGATGGAAGTTTTTGTAGATCATCAAAATGAGTTTGTTGAAGTTTTAAAACCTGCAAAATCTGAACTAAAAGATTATTTTACTGAACTAAATGTGGCCTTACCAAAGGGCTTTCGAACAGAAATAAATCTTGAAGCCATCGATTGGATAAAAGAAATTGCATCTACTTTACACAAGGGTTATGTAATTACCATTGATTACGGCGATACATCAGATAAACTGTACAGCGAAAGCAGGCGAAACGGCACCCTGTTAAGTTTTAATAAACATTCTATAAACGACAACTTTTATAATGACATAGGAGAACAGGATATTACATCTCATGTCAATTTTTCAGCATTGAGCCATTGGGGATTAAAAAATGGTTTAACCTTTTGTGGCATCACCAACCAGGCAGGTTTTTTATTAAGATTGGGATTTAAGAATTACCTGCAAAAAATATTAATGAGTGAGCCGGGTCAGAATATGCTTAGCCTGATCAAAAAAGAAAATTTTATTTCCCAAAAATTAGTTTTTGAAATGGGTTTGAAAATCCAGGTGCTCATTCAAAGTAAAGGAGTTCCAAAAACTAATCTTGCAGGACTTACTGATGAATAAGTAATAAAAAAACCAATCCAATGAATCCAGATACTAAAGCCTTAAACCGTAAGCTTTCCTTCTATTGAATCATCTATAGTTTTCCCTAACATAGCACCGGCAGCCATTTTTAAAAAAGCTATAGCATTCACATCCTTGTTGTCCCAATAATATCCTTCTTTTGTTTCCACTTTAATTACTGTAATCCTTGGATCATCTACACCTTCTGTAAACCATGTTTTTAGCATTGGATCCCACAGTTCCTTAATCAAATTTTTGTCAGTAGATATAGTAGACTTTCCATAAATGCTTAAAAAGTCGGATTGTGCTGAACCCTGGAATAAAAGATGTACAAGATTATCTTCTTCTATTTCCTGGTTTTTATAACTGTCGCTGGCACTTAAAAACCAAAAATTACCTTCCTCATCCATTTTCTGAATGGACATGGGTCTTACATTTAAAGGTTCCCCGGTTCTTATACGGGTACAGAAAAAGCAGGTATTATTCTTTTCAGCCATTTCTTTGATTCTTTCACCGGCTTTAGTACCATGTAAGTCCTGATAGTTTTTTTCTTCCTGTTGTTTATTGATGCTATCCATAAATGAAACTTTTATGAATAACATAAAAGATTGTACCAGATGAAAAAAATATTGATTTGATGCAGCAAAAACGGGAATTCTGTTGAGGATTCTAAAAGATTTTTTATAAAAGATATTCTACATGGCTAATGACCTGAAACAACTTAAATCAATTTTGAATTAAAAATGGAAATATTTTATATACTCCAAATACTTTAACAACTAAACCACAAAATATTTTTTAAAAAGATGGAACTTTAATTACTCACTAAATCATTGTAACATGAAAAGTTTCTACCCACTAACCATGTTATTCCTCTTTTTATTTCTTTTTAGTTGCAGTAAAGATTTTTTGAAAAGCTATGATACAAGAATTATTGGAACCTGGCATATTACGGATGTAGATCGTTATGGTTGGGGTGGCGGATCAAATCATCTCCCTTTTACAAGTGGTACCTTTACATTTTATGAAGATGGCAAATTAAATTACACGGATGCTGCTAACAATCATTTTAATGGAAGTTGGGATATTGTAAAAAAGCAAATTAATGATGAATCAGTACGCAGCTTACAAGTAACCGCAGTTGATTTTACAAATCAACAGGTAAAAACTGAGTACTATGATGATATTCAGTTTACAGGAACCAACAGGTTTAAAGCAACCACCATATCAGGTAATCGTACATACATCACCAATTTCCGCAGGTGACTCTTTACGATTATTAAATTGCTGCTCCTGCTGAAGAATATATATTTTTGATATCTACAATGAATCTGTAGCTATGGGCATAAAAAAGGTTTTAGAACTGCTTCATAAAAAATGATTTCAGAAATACAAGACTATGCCATCATTTTACTTGATATTGATGGTACTATCTTATCCTGGAATGCGGGAGCGGAAAACATTGAGATTATAAAGAGCAGGAAATTCCAGGTCAGAATTTTAGCATTTTTTATATGCCACTGGCAGGCATGCCGGGTTACTCCAGCAATTGATTGATCTTGCAAAAAAAGAAGGATGTGCAAGGCATGTAGTCCGCCGGTTAAGAAAAGATGGAACCATATTCTGGGGCAGTATTCTCATAACAGCTCTTCATGACGATGACGGAAATGTAATTGGTTTCACCAAGTTAACCCGGGAAGTGGCTGATTATGAAACCATGTAATTGATTTACTTATTTTTTAAATAGATTTCTGATTAATTTAAACCCATTACATGTCTGATTTACTAACACATTTTGTAGAAACCCAAATGCTTATTAGAAAACCCATTGCAACGGTTTTTGATGCATTTATTGATCCTTCTGTTACAAAGAATTTTTGGTTTACTAAGGGAAGCGATAAACTGGAAACAGGAAAAACTATTACCTGGGAATGGGAAATGTATAACATATCCACTAAAGTTTATGTAAAGGAAATCCAACCCAATAAAAAAATCAGCATTGAGTGGAATGAACCAGCAACTGTAGTTGATTTTGAATTTACACCTTTAGATAACGAGAGAACATATGTTGTCATCAGAAATTATGGATTTCATCAGACAGGTGATGAACTATTAAGTATTATCAGGGATTCAACAGGCGGCTTTACAACCGTACTGGATGGATTAAAAGCATACTTAGAACACAACATTAATCTGAATCTTATTATGGATAAATTTCCCAAAGAAGTGATGCAACATGGTAAATAAGAGTTTTATTTTTGAAATAACATTGTATTCACTTCATGTAAAACTTTTAATATGCCGGATAATCATTTCGAGGGTGGAATTAATATAGCTATTAAAATTCCAAAAAGTAAATACCAGGAAACAGTAAACTTCTACAGGGATGTGTTGAAATTTCAAGTGGAAGAAAAACCAATTGATATCCCTACTGTTTCCAGGACGCACAAAGTAAACTTTGGGAAAAATGTATTATGGCTTGACTGTGTTGACAACTACACACATTCAGAAACATGGTTGGAATTAAATACTGAGGACGTAGAAAATGCAAGACGGTATTTAAAATCAAAAGGTGTTGAAACTGTTGATGAACTGGAACAAATACCTGATACCATGCATTGGATCATGGACCCTGCAGGAACTGTTTTTATTGTTAGCAGAAAAGAAGACAGCTAAAATGAATTTGTGAAGCATAATTGAATTATAAATGAATTTTAATTTTTAGAAATAGAAGCATACTTCAAAACCAGCTTTTTAAAAAGTTTACTTAATAGTTATTTTAAGAAAAACATTTTGTTCATCCATTTGATAATTAAATTATCATGACAACCAGCAGAAATTCACCAATAGAGATTAGCAAAGAAGATTTTAAAAATATTGGTTATCAATTAATAGATACTATTGCTGAATTTTTTGATACTATAAAAGATAAAAAAGTTACACCAGGTGAAACACCCCTGCAATTGCAAAAGATAATACCTACTGCTCCCCTTCCCCAAAAAGCAACACCGGCAAACGAATTAATTCCAAAGGCCGCTGATTTATTAATCAATCATTCCTTATTCAATGGTCATCCAAAATTCTTTGGATATATAACTTCTTCACCAGCTCCTATTGGTGCACTTGCAGATTTACTGGCTGCATCAGTAAATCCTAATGTGGGTGCTCAAATTTTAAGCCCTGTAGCAACTGAAATAGAAAAACAAACAATTAGCTGGTTAGCAGAATTTATTGGAGTTGATCCCGGTTATGGTGGCATTTTAGTAAGCGGAGGTAATATGGCAAATTTTACTGCTTTTTTAGCTGCCCGTACCGCTAAAGCACCTAAAAAAATTAAAGAAGAAGGTCTGTCTGATTTAAATAAGAAACTGGTTGTTTACTGCTCTGTAACAACGCACACATGGGTTGAAAAAGCTGCTGTGTTATTTGGTTTAGGCACCAAGGCAATCCGATGGATTGAAACAGATGCAGAAAATAAAATTGATATAATTGTTCTGCAAAAAACTATTACAGAAGACCGGGAAAAAGGATTTCAGCCATTTATGGTTATTGGCACAGCGGGCGATGTAAGCACCGGTGTAATTGATAATCTGAAAGCAATTGGATCGGTTTGCAAAAAATTTGATTTATGGTTTCATGTAGACGGTGCATATGGTATACCTGCAGCTGTTATTCCTGAATATAAAAAGTTGTTTGAAG
>JACDAZ010000190.1 GCA_013695175.1 Flavisolibacter sp.
CAATGGAAGTTGGATAGCACCTTCAGCAGCACCGGGTGGTTTACATAACAGTCATTGGCGAGCTATATATGGTGGTGATGGTTTCTGGACTTTGCCTGATCCTCTTGATCCGAATATTGCATATGCAGAATACCAGGGTGGTAATATTGCACGTATTGATCTGGCTACATTAAAATCTGTAAATATTAAACCGCAACAGTCTGCACAGGATGAAAAGTTAAGGTGGAACTGGAATACGCCAATACATACAGGGTCAAATAATAAATCCAATTTATATATTGGCTCACAATACCTTTTTAAATCAAATGATAAAGGAAATAACTGGACTCGTATCTCTCCTGATCTCACTACTAACGACAAACGAAAACAAGACCAGGAAAACAGTGGTGGACTGAGTGTAGATAATACATCGGCAGAAAATCATTGTACCATTTTTGCAATTGCTGAATCACCAATGGATGAAAATTTAATTTGGATCGGCACTGATGATGGGAACTTACAGTATACTGCAGATGGTGGTAAAACATGGATCAATGTTTCAAAAAATTACAATTCTGCAGGCATTCCAGCAGGTACATGGGTAAGCAGTATAGAACCCGGCAGGTTTAATAAAGATGTGGTGTATGTAACATTCGACAACCATATGTATGGTGATCATAAAACTTATGCTGCTGTAAGTACAGACAGGGGCAAAACATGGAAGGCATATAGCAGTACGGAGTTTACAGGTTTTGCACATAAAATAAAAGAAGATCTTGTAAATAAAGAACTTCTGTTTCTTGGAACTGAAATGGGTTTGTTTGCAACTATAGATGGTGGCGATAACTGGTTTCGAATGAAGAACAGGGTTCCGGATTATGCTTTAGTCAGGGATATTCAAATACATCCCATAACACATGATCTGATATTGGGTACACATGGCAGGGGAGTGATAGTGATAGATGATATTACACCCATGAGACAACTGACAGCAGGCATTATTGAAAAGGATGTTCACCTGTTTCCATTGAAAAATGTTGCTATAAATATGGGCCGCTTTGGCGATGGAGGTTTTCCTTATACAGGAGGCTGGAATGCAGGCAATCCGCCTTCCATACCTCCCATTCAATATTATTTTAAAGACAGGTTGAATACTGGGGATGTTAAGGTTGATATATTGGATGAAGCAGGGAATTTAATTCAAACAATGCCGGGTACAAAAAGAAAAGGTATCAATAAAGTTTTCTGGAATCTAAAAATGACACCTCCAAAAGTGGCAAGTGGCGGAAATAAAATTGATTTTGCAGGGTTTACAGCTCCAATGGTTTTACCTGGTACATACACGGTTAAATTAACAGTTGCGGATAAAGAATACAAAGAAAAAATTCAGTTAGTGCATGATGAAAAGAATAAAAACTTTTCTGTTGAGGACAGGCAGGTTCAATATAAAACTGCAATGGAATTGTATAGGATGCATGAAGACCTGACCAAGCTTGTTGAAACTATTTCTGGTAAACAGGATGTTGCAAAAAAAAGCATCGATAAACAAAAAGATGCTAAATCAAAAAAGATTCTTTCAGATTTTCATGATCAACTTGAAAAATTGAGAGGAACCTTATTGGCAATAAAAAAACAATCCATGTTTGCAGATGAAGTTCAGCTAAGAGAGCGGATCACAGAAGTATATGGTGCCGTTACCAACCAGGAAGCCCGTCCGTCAAACTTACAAATTCAAAGAGTTGAAGTTTTAAAACAGGAATTAGCTAAAGCCAAACAGGCTTATGCCGATATTTCAAAAAAATATGAAGTACCCGTAGCCCGTGTACTTGAAAAGACTGATACAGCAGAAATTAAAACTTTATAAAGAAAAGCCGGTTCAACCCGGCTTTTTGTTTTAAATATAGGTCAGAAAAATATTTCTTTTTTTGAATCAACTTCGTTTGTAACTTTTGCCTCTTATAATTTATAATTAATGAGAAAGATTGTCTTGCTTTTATTGGCCCTTATTGCTCTGGAATCTTCAGCACAAAAACAACAGGCTGTTATAAATTCTGATTCTGTACTTACATCAAAAATGAAATACAGGTTGGTTGGTCCTTTCCGGGGTGGACGTAGTGCGGCTGTTGCCGGGAGCTATACCAACAAGAATACATTTTACTTTGGTGCAACCGGTGGCGGTGTATGGAAAACAACAGATGCCGGCAGCAACTGGAAAAACATCTCTGATAAATATTTTGGAGGCAGTATTGGCGCTGTTGCTGTTGCACCATCTGATGAAAATGTAATTTATGTAGGTGAAGGTGAGAACACGATGCGTGGTAATGTAAGTGAAGGATTGGGTGGTATGTGGCGTAGCGAAGACGGAGGAAGGAGTTGGAAAAACAATGGTTTAAAAGATGGCAGGCATATTATACGCATTGTTATCCATCCACGAAACCCTGATATTGTCTGGGCTGCCGTTATGGGTCATTTATTTGGACCTAATGAAATGCGTGGTATATATAAAACAACAGATGGCGGAAAAACGTGGAAACGTACATTATATGTAAATAACCAAACCGGTGCTTCTGATCTTGTAATGGAGCCTGGTAATCCTGAAGTTATGTATGCAGGTACATGGCGTTTAATTCGCACTCCTTATTCCCTGGAAAGTGGCGGGGAGGGTAGTGGTTTATGGAAAAGCACTAATGGTGGTGAAACCTGGACCAATATCTCCAATAAAAAAGGATTACCAAAAGGAACCTGGGGTATAGTAGGAGTAGCTGTAGCTCCTTCGAATCCCGATAAAGTTTATACGATCTTAGAAAATGCCAATGGCGGATTATATACATCAAATGATGCAGGTGAATCATGGACATTAACAAGTAGTGATAATAATATCCGTCAAAGAGCATGGTATTATACAAAAGTATTTGTTGATCCGCAAAATGAAAATGTAGTTTATGCACCTAATGTTGGATTTATGCGCAGCCGCGATGGTGGTAAAACTTTTCAGGAAATACGAACACCTCATAGTGATCATCATGATCTGTGGATAGATCCTGAAAATAGCAACAGGATGATTGTTGCTGATGACGGTGGGGCTCAGGTAAGTTTTAATGGGGGTGAAACCTGGAGCACATACATGAATCAGCCGACTGCACAGATCTATCGTGTATCCACAGACAATTCTTTTCCTTATAGAATACTGGGTGCGCAACAGGATAATTCTACTATAAGAATAAAAAGCAGAACAAACGGTGCCGGCATTACAGAAAATGACTGGCAGCCAACTGCCGGCAGTGAAAGTGGGTATGTAGTTGCAGATCCATTGAATCCTGATATTGTTTATGGGGGTAATTATGGCGGTTACCTGTCACGGTTAGATCATAAAACAGGCGAAGACAGGGCTATTTCAGTTTGGCCTGATAATCCTATGGGGTCTGGTGCCGATGTATTGAAGTACAGGTTTCAATGGAACTTTCCCATATTTTTTTCACCACACAATCCAAAACGTTTATATGCTGCCGGTAATGCATTATTTGTAACTGAAAATGAAGGAGCCAGCTGGCAGCAAATTTCACCTGATCTTACTACAGATGATAAATCCAAACAAAAATCCAGTGGTGGTCCTATAACACAGGACAATACCTCGGTTGAATATTACTCTACCATATTTACCGCAGCTGAATCACCCTATGAAAAGGATTTATTATGGACCGGAAGTGATGATGGATTAATTTATGTTAGCCGTGACGGAGGAAAAAACTGGAATAATGTTACACCTGCCAATGCACCAAAATGGATCATGTGGAATAGTATTGATGCAGATCCTTTTAAAAAAGGTGCGGCATACTTTACCGGCACAAGATATAAAAGCGATGACTATACACCTTATATATACAAAACAGAGGATTATGGTAAAAGCTGGAGGCTGATTACCAATGGCATCAATAAAATGCATTTTACACGTGTTACACGTGCCGATCAAAAACGTGCCGGGGTATTATATGCCGGAACAGAATTCGGCATGTATGTTTCTTTTGATGATGGTGCCAACTGGAAACCATTTCAGTTAAACCTTCCGGTTGTTCCTGTAACCGATTTAACAATAAAAGAAAATGATCTTGTTGTAGCAACACAAGGTCGTTCATTTTATGTGTTGGATGATTTAAGTGTATTGCAGCAAAATAATAATTCTATTGCATCAAAAGATCTGCATGTATACCAGGTGAACGAAGCATACAGGCTTAAACCAAATCGTTTTGCTTCATTTTTTGGTGAACCACGTAATGCAGGAACCAATCCACCGGCAGGTGCGGTCATCAATTATTATGCAAAGAATGTAGATGATTCTACAGCAGCATCAGTAACTATTCTTGATAAAAACAGGCAGCTGATCCGTACTTATTCTACAACAGCCAAAGAAGCAAATGCCAAGATGGAAATCAATAAAGGCATGAACCAGTTTGTTTGGAATTTACTTTACCCGGAATCTGAGCGTGTGGAAGGAATGATATTGTGGAATGGCGTCCCAGCAGGTATTGTAGCTCCTCCGGGAAACTATTTTGCAAGAGTAAAAGTCGGAAAAGATTCATCTGAAGTTCCTTTCACTATTAAAGTAGATCCTAATTATACTATTGCACTGGCAGAATATGATCAGCAGTTTCAGTTTTTACATAGTGTGCAAAATAAGTTTGATGAAACTCAAAAAACAATAAAAGATATAAGGAGCTTACGCACTCAAATCAACAGTTTTATAACATTGCAAGGTAAAGATGTACCTGCCGATGTTAAAACATTGGCAGATAGTATACATAAAAAATTAAATAATATTGAAGAAACACTTTACCAAACCAAAGCAAAAAGCAGCCAGGATGTATTGAATTATCC
>JACDAZ010000225.1 GCA_013695175.1 Flavisolibacter sp.
ATTAGAATCAGAGCTTTTCCTGATTTAGCATTTGCAGTCATATTTTTGCTCATGCACTTCACAAATATCGAAGTAGAATTAAATAATATTCCGGCAGCCCAGGAAGTTGAAGTATTACCTGTTCATGTTGACTATTTAAAAGTACTCAGGCTGGAATGGCTGATTACTTTTTTAGTTATAGCAGCAGCATTGATACCCTTACTCATATATCTACAAATGCCTGTTACTACAAAAATAGTAGTAGTTATATCTGCTATCGTTTTATTAGCCGGATATTGGTTTATACAAGAAATTTCTTTTAAATACTTAGCTTATTCTATAAGAGAAAAAGATCTGATTTTTCAAAAAGGATGGATCATCAGAATTTTTAAAGTTTGCCCTATAAACAGAATTCAAAACTGCAGCGTACACCAGGGACCACTGGAAAGAAAATTTAATCTGGCAACACTTATTCTTTACACTGCAGGGTCCCAGGGAGCAGATTTGAAAATTCCCGGGTTAACAGATGACGAAGCAAACAGGTTACGTGAATTTATTTTACAGAAAATCAACAATGAAAACGAAGTCATTTGATTGGTCGCAACCACAGCGTCAGCCAATGGCTGCTTTGATAATAATTGTTTTAAAAACAGCATGGGATGTTATTAAAAGATTATGGCCCATTGTGTTAATTATTCTTTTCAGAAGCAGGCAGTCCGATGATGCCTCCGATGGGATGGATAAATATGAAATCATTGCTATTGTATTCGCTGTTGCCACACTTATTGGAGGAATTTTCAACTATATTTTTTTTAGATTTTATATCCAGGATAATGATCTTGTAATAAAAAAAGGATGGCTAAAAAAAGAAACCATTTTGATTCCATTGCAAAAAATTCAGGCAGTGCAACTGGAGCAACCGCCACTGCACCAGGTACTGGAAGTAATTAAATTAAAAATTGATACAGCAGGTTCATCAAAAACAGAAGTAACCATTGAAGCCTTAGGTGTACAAATGGCAAAAGAACTTCAATTACAATTAAAAACAACTGAAACGATTGACAGTTCAGATATAAGAACTATAGAAGAAAGAACCAGAGCTGAATTAATACCTGTTCATACACTTTCGATGAAAGATCTGTTTCGACTTAGCTTATCCTCCAACCATATAGAAGCTTTTTTCATTTTACTTTCATTTTCATTTGCCATTTATGAAAATCTGCGAAGGGTAAATTTAGAACTTACATCAGATGCTGAAGGAATGATGCAGGCCTCAACAACAACTGCCTTATACCTGTTTATTGTTGTGGTGCTGATCCTGGTTTTTATTATTTCAACCTTACGAGTGTTTTTAAATTTTTACGATTTTTCGGTGTTTCAGTCAAACGATGGATTCAGGATTAAATCTGGATTACTAAATGTAAAAGAAAGATTGGTTAAACACAGGAAGACTCAATTTATTTCCTGGAAAGCCAACTGGATCAGGAAGCTGATGGACATATGGATATTTAAATTCCATATTGCCGGCGGAGAAGGTGGAAGTAAAATGAATGTGCAGGTACCATTTTCGCACAATCAAACACTTAATTTACTTACAGATGTGTATCACCCTGTTCCATCTTTACCGGGTGAAGAAAGTATAAAAATTCATCCTTCTTATGTTATCAGAAGAATTTTAATACAGGGATTACTACCTGCATCTGTATTGGTTTTTATTTTTTGGTTTATCTGGTATGAGCAGGCTTTCTGGATTTATTTATACCCGGCATTTGTTGGCATTCATTCCTGGTTGTTTCAACGCAAGTTTAAAGCATGGAAGCTTGATGAAAGTTTGTTTATAAAAAAAGGTATACTGGGAGAAGAATTTGTACTTATCAACTGGTATAAATTACAAACAGTTGTTTTACAACAATCAATTTACCAAAGAAAAAAAGGACTTGCAACCGTAGTTATTAATTCTGCGAGCGGTGCATTAAAACTGCCATATATTCCATTAAAAAAAGCGCAGGAATTAACCAATTATGCATTATATAAAGTAGAAAAAGAAAACAAGCCGTGGCTTTGACCTAAGTAGCCAATAAAACCTGCCAGGCCTCTTGTATTTTATTCTCATCTAACAATTTAGCAGCATAAGTATGAAGCTCTTTTTCCATATCTGCCGGATCAATAGAAAAATATTGAATAATATTTTTTAAGTGATCATCGTCATACGAAGGTTGAATAACAGGAAGTTCATTTACATTGGCCAGTTTTCCCAAATGATTGCCGCTGAGTATTTTACTTTGTTTTATTGATTCAGGTAAGGCGTCAACTCCTATTCCTAATTCCACATTGGGTTTTGGTACCTGGAAAAGACTTTCCTTAGATACCCTGCAATACCAATCCCCTCCCAGCCGGGCAACTAATTCAATTTTAGTTTGATATAATTTTCCATCGGCAGTAATTAAAGAATCATCAATATGAAGATTTAAAACTTCGCAAATCACCAGTTGTCCTGCACCGCCACCTTCACCTAAGGATTTAACTTCTATAACTTTACATTCCAGCTTTGCCTTTGCCTCTTTTATTAAGGGTGGTTTAATAACAGTAGCCGGTTCCTTTGTAAATCCCGCTTTTATAAATTCATCAACACCTTTAGGATATTCGCAACTGGCTAAAGATGTTTGTTGCACCATATCATAAGTAACTATGTTTATAGCCACTTCAGGTACTTCCACCACATTTTGTAATGTATGCTTGGTGGAATTATCCCTTACCCTTCGTGCAGGTGAAAAGATAACAATGGGCGGATTAGAAGAAAAAAGATTAAAAAAGCTAAAGGGACTCAGGTTTACATTTCCGTCTTTATCTATTGTAGAAGCAAAACAAATAGGTCGGGGTGCAATTACATGTTGTAAATAATATTGCCTTTCTGCAGGCTTAAGTTCTGCCAGATTAAATACCATAAACTTCAAATTTCCATATTTCTGTTCATAAAGCTGTACCAACCTTTCAAAATGAAAATTAACCACTGGTACGAAATAGAGGGTTTAGTGTAACTTTTAGAACCCAACTTCGTTATACGAAAGACTTCGTTAACTTAATAAAATTTTTTATGAAAAATGTTTTACTGGCTTTTGCCTTTTTAATTGCATCAATAACTGCTTTTAGTCAAAAAGAAACCATTGAAGGAAATGGAAATTTAATTACCCGTGATGTAGCCGTAAAGTCTTTTACTGAATTAAAAGCCAATGGTATTTATGAACTAAAGCTGATCCAGGGAAATACAGAATCAGTAAAAATTGAAGCAGATGAAAACCTGCAGGATTTATTTAATGTAACTAATGATGGCAGTAAGCTGGTAATAGATATGAAGAAGATGGATAATAAAAATTTGAAAACCAAGAACCCAATGCGTGTGGTGGTAACTTTTAAAAGTTTAAAAGATGTAGAATTTGGAATGGTAGGGAATGTAAAATCAGATGCTCCATTATCTTTTAATGATTTGAACCTTACTTCTAAAGGAGTGGGAAATGTAGACCTGAAACTTACAGCTAATAAAATAAATATTGAAAATAAAGGAGTGGGCAATATGAACTTAAGCGGAAAGGCGCAGAATGCAGTAATGGTAAATAGTGGTGTGGGTAGCGTAAAAGCCGGAGATTTTATAGTTCAAACCTTAGATATTAATAACAGTGGTGTGGGTTCTGCAGAGGTAAATGCTGCCAAAGAATTAAAAGTAAAAGATAGCTTCTTAGGCAAAGTGACTAATAAAGGTGCTGCACCTGCCCGCAAAATGAATAAAGTTGTTATCTGATAAATACAAATGCAAGTGGTAAAGCCGGCTCAGTGCCGGCTTTACTTTTATGAAGCTATTGTTTTCGATAGCCTGGTAGTGATGATATGCAGAAATACTGCAGGCGCTGGAACTTTATTCAGTTTTAAAAGAATTTTCAATTTCAATTCACCTCGATTACCAATCAAAATTTAAAACCTGGTTCAGCGCCTTTTTTTCGTTGACACTAATCATTCGGCAAAACAGATGATCTAACGAAAAAACCAGCGCCTCCCGTTGCTGCGAATATCACGAAGCTCAGTGTTGCACCTGAACTTTTACAACTTCAGACTGTTGCTCCGGACGATTCAAAAGCTTGTGTGGTGAGCTTTAGTGACTGATCCGCATTGAATCGTCCTGCCTTTTTTTGGTTACTTTTTTTGGGCAAGCAAAAAAAGTGACATCAGTATGTTTAATAAATAGAACGACTTACGTTGTAGACATAATATTCTTTTATGTACTTTTTGGCATTGCCACAAAAAGTACCAAAAAGGTCTAGGCTGCCATAAACGCTCCGCGTATGCAGCCGGGCCAACCCACTGCGAACACTCATTAACATTGAAGCATTT
>JACDAZ010000232.1 GCA_013695175.1 Flavisolibacter sp.
GTAGTAGAAAGGACGGTCTGTAACTTCTTCAGGTTTACTATTTATCAAAACCCAATTTGTTCCTCCATCATTGCTTTCATACAATCCATTTTTTGCTGCTTCTACTTTTGCATACACTCTTGAAGGCATACTGCGGGCAAAAGCAACACCAATACGCCCTAGTTCACCGGCAGGTAAACCATTTGCCGTACCTAATTTTTTCCAGTTGTGGCCTCCATCATACGTAACATATAAACCGCTACCGGCCCCACCGCTTTTAAAATCCCAGGGTGTACGCCTGTGTTCCCACATGGCAGCAATTAGTTTATTTGGATTTGATGGATCCATAACCAGGTCACCTGTGCCACTTCTTTCATTGGTGTACAGAATACGGTTCCAGGTTGCACCACCATCAGTAGTTTTATACACACCACGTTCAGGATGATCGGCATAAGGATTTCCTATAACACCTGCATAAACAATATCCGGATTACCTGGATCAATTATGACGCGGTGAATGTTCCTTGTTTTCTCCAGACCCATTCTTCTCCATGTTTTGCCTCCGTCAATTGATTTATAAATTCCTTCTCCAATATTTATAGAATTACGGGGATTTCCTTCTCCCGTACCTACCCACACTATATTTGGATTGGATTGCTGAATGGCAATGGAACCAATATTTATATTTTCCTGGTCATCAAATAAAGAAGTCCAGTTAGCTCCGGAATTTTCTGTTTTCCAAACACCACCGGAGGCGGCGCCTACATACCAGGTATTTGGATTATTTACAACAACATCAATAGCTGTAACCCTGCCACTCATACCGGCAGGGCCAATACTACGGGGATTCCAGTTTTTTAAATCGTCTAAAGAAATTTTTTGTGCAGTAGCAGGATAAACAAAAATTAAAAAGGTCAGAGCAGTAAAAAAGAATCGCATTCAATAATTTTTAGCTCTAAACTTACAAAGAACATCGCTTTCAAAAATCAAATAACAAAATGTATTAATTAAAAAACACTGCTGTAGAGTCTTTTAAATTTTATTGCTGTTTATAATTTTCTTCGGCTTCTTTTGCTTTTTTAAAATCCAGTATGACTCCGTTAATGCAATAACGAAGTCCGGTTGGTGGTGGACCGTCTTCAAAAACATGACCAAGATGTGCTTTGCATCTTCCGCATTGCACTTCTGTCCGCGTCATTCCATGGCCATGATCAGGAGTGTAAATAATGCTTCCTTTTGAAATAGGTTCGTAAAAGGAGGGCCAGCCACAACCACTGTCAAATTTGGTATCGCTTTTAAATAAAGCATTGCCACAGGCAGTGCAGTAATAAGTTCCTATCTCTTTATAATGTTCCCATTTACTGGTTCCTGGTCGTTCAGTTCCTTTTTGCCTGGCAATATAAAATACGTCTTCCGGTAAATATTTTTTCCATTCATCATCGCTAATACTAACCTTAGATGTATCTGTATTAGAATAAAGAGGATTTTTTTTAGTTGTATCTGACATTGTTTTTGTTTTTGCAGGTTGAGAATAAGTGTAGCTTTGTATGCTAAAAAACAAAGTAAGTAACAAAAGGATGGGTTTCATTTATTTTCTTCTATCAAATTTACGAATACCTGATGCCTGTGGATTTAAATGAATGCTAAAGCGTGTTTTGATTTGGAAGAATATAGCTTACTTAAATTAAAAGATGAATAGCTATATTTGTTTTTTAAGGTTAGTAAGCAATATGTTAAATCTAATACTTTTTGGCCCTCCGGGTAGTGGAAAAGGTACGCAGTCGGAAAAAATTGTTGATAAATATGGGTTGGTGCATCTTTCTACAGGTAATTTATTAAGACAGGAAATTATAGATAAGACTCCTCTTGGACTGGAAGCCAAAAGTTTCATGGACAAAGGTCAGCTTGTTCCGGATGAAGTGGTGATAGGAATGATTGACAGCTGTCTTGAAAAACAACAGGATGCTAAAGGCTTTTTATTTGATGGTTTTCCAAGAACTGTTGCCCAGGCAGAAGCTCTTGACCGGCTGCTACAATTTAAAAAAACAGCTATACACAAGGTACTGGCATTAGAAGTTTCTGAAGAAGAATTGGTAACACGATTAATTAAAAGGGGTGAAACTTCCGGAAGAAGCGATGATACAGATGAAGATATAATTCGCAGGCGTTTTGCTGTTTATAAAAATGAAACATATCCCGTTTCAAATTATTACAAAGAAGAAGAAAAGTTTGAATCTATTAAAGGTGAAGGGTCAGTGGAAGATATATTTAACACCATAAGTAAAAGCATTGAAAAAGAATTAGCAGCTCAAAACCTTACTGAATAATTTTTTCCAGCCTTGTAAGTTTCCCTTCTTCATTTATTCCTTCCAATATAACTTTAAATGAAGTGGATAGATCATTATTATAGAACTCGATCTTAATTTTTTTATTATTCTTATCTGTTAAAACATAAGGACTCCAGTATAAAGTGCTTCTAACATCCGAAACTTCATGCATCATATTATGTGTAGCATAATCGGGTGAATAAAATTCTTTCAGAACCGAATAGCCTACTACGCTGCCTGTTTCCAGTCCCTTGCCTCTTCTTGCTAAATCATCTCCACCTTTTCTTGTATAAACTGCAATTGCACCACCTGCACCATTCCCAAAACCACCCATAAATGGGGGGTTGAAAATTTTTATAAGAGCAACATCACTCATAGAAACATGCGACATGTCTGCAGGTTCCATCATTGGCATTTCATCTAAGAACAAAGCAGTTGGACTTTGCCGCCAGCTTACATTATAAGCAAAACCACCTGCCGATTCTATTTGTAAACCTGCTATTTTGCCTTGCAGGTATTCAAAAACATTCATTCTTGTAGTAGCCATAGGATCATCTATTATATTAAATGTTCTTGAGTTACCACTTTGAAATAACCCGCTTGCATATTTCTTATCCAGTTCCTGTGTTCTGCTTTTTGTTTGTGAATAGACTTTTACTTCACTCAACGTTTTAGCAATGTAATTTAATTCAGGTACCTGCTCTTGTAATTTCTGTGCAAAATATTGCTGACGTTTTTGTTCTGTATATCGGGTTAAATGCAATGAAACCGGGTTTAAGAACTTTGGCTGATAATAAGCTTCAGGGTTGTAAACAACATCTGTTTTTCTATTGAGCCTGTTATTCTGGTTAAATTGGTAAAACAATTTTACTGTATCAAAAAAAATCAAACCAACCACTTCAAATTCACCTTTAGGTGTTACCGGGATGGTTAGCATTTGAGTGGAACTGTCTTTTGCCTGTATAAAACTTACAATAGTTGTATTAGCAGGAATTTGACCGGGGGCTATACCTAAAACTTTACCTTTTATAGTTAGATTGTTTTCAACAGGAAAACGAAGTTCAGGATATTTAGCGGCAGCAATATTATTCCAGTTATACCTGCGCCATCCGTTTGTAAGCATTACCAGATCGAGATGATGAGATGCTGAATTATTTGAAAAATAGTAATATGGGTTGTGTATGTAACCTCTCAAATCAGATGTAAGAAGAAGGGATGATATAATATTATCATCACCTGTATTGTTTGTTATTTGTGCATCCGTAATGGAAATAGAAAGATTGGTTCTTAGCGTATCATCTATTTCAATTTCAAAAATATTCTTGCCTCTCTTATTTAAGTTTTTCTCATGCCATTCCAGGGATGTATTAAAACTATAATCTCCTTTATTAATGAAAATGATTCTTTCTGCAATGGGGTTTGATTTTTCATCCAATAATGTTAATTGAACAGTACCTGTTGGTAAAGAGTCAATAGGAATATTTCCACTAATCACTTCTGTTTGATCCATTCTCACTTTGGCAACATATATCAAATGCTTATGCATTTGAGCCAGTATCATTACATTTTTTTGATTAGGAAATATCTTTTCACTTCTTCTAATAGTAAAAAATATAAATTTTTCATTTTGAATTACCTGTAACAGGGTGCCCTCTTGTTTGGCTGATGGTAAAATTGTTTTACCGGTTACACCATCTTCATCTGTCCATTCAGCATAATAGCTTTAACCTTGAACAGGGGTTAGTTTAAAGGTTCCCATGCCGTCATGTACAGAAGTATATGAAACAATTAATTTACCTTCTGAATTTTTAATATCACCCCTTATGTTGCTTGGATATTGATGACCGTCAACAGCTTTAAATGCAATATTCGATTCTAATCCTGTCACTAAATCCCCGCCTTCAGGTAAAAAACGAACTGTTGTATTTGTTTTACTTGTTACAGGGTTTTTTTCAGTTACTATACCGATGGTTTTTGTAAACAAAAATGCTGTATCAAAATTGAGCATCCATGTTGTGAAGGCACGGAAAATCAAATTTTTTCCTTTAAAGTTGGAAGGGATCTCATAATCTCCGGCTGCAGTTGATTCAAAAATGGGGTACATTTTTTTGTCAATTACTTGTCGATTTTCGTCTATCAGTTCTGTATAAAAATTACTGCTGATTGATGAAGGAATATCTGAAGAAAATAAATAGGCTTTGAACCATATGGTTTCACCGGGGTAAAAACTTTGCTTATTAAAATGAACATAAATTTTTTCCTGCTGGTATTCCTGGTTATACTTTTTTAAATTTGAAATGATGTCCTGAGAAAATGTGGTATTAATAAAAGATAATGAAACTGAAATAAGAAGCAGAATTGGTTTCATAGCAAAAAGGTATAAAATACTTTGATTGCAATATTAATACGTTAGGAAAATAATTGTTAATAGATATATCATCTTAAACTTCAATTAATGTACTTTCAGGAATGGAAAATCAGAAAGAAGATTTTTTACAATACAGGTTTGTTGACCTTTTGAGACAAATACCTTCTGATATGTTACCCCATTGGGGCAAAATGAGTTTACAGCAGATGGTTGAACATTTTACTGATACTGTAAAAATTGCTTCCGGAAAAACATCTCAACAGAAATTACATCCACACAATCCCGAACAACTGGTAAAAGCACATAGCTTTTTGATGAGTGATAAACCTTTTAAAGAAAATACTCCAAATCCTTTATTACCCGAAGTTCCGGCACCTGTACGTAATAAAACTTTAAAAGAAGCATTAAATGAACTTCAAAAAGAAATTGATTATTTCTTTTTGGTTTTTAATAAAAATGAACATTTGTTAACCAGGCATTTTTATTTTGGTGATTTGAATTATCAAATGAATGTTCAACTATTGTACAAGCATGCATTGCATCACCTAAGGCAATTTGGTGTGCAATTACAACCCTGATTAATTAGCACATTCTCCTTCGGTCCATTTTTTTATGCCGGCTCTTAGTGCATAACAATCATTTGGATATGTTTTTCCATCACATCCGCATACAGGTTTATAAAGTTCAATACACATTTTGTTTTCATCTGCAGTTCCTATGCAATCGTTTTTATTGTTACATGTTGCAGAAGAGCTGATAATTGCAATGCACAAACAGAAAAGGGAAAGCTTCATATAGTTATTTAAGAAGCACAAAGGTATTTTCAAATACCTTTACCACTTTTATTTTAATAGTATTAAAACATGAAATTATATGCAGAAGCTTGAAAATTATGTTTTGGGTAATTGGATAACCGGTGATGGCGAAGGACAGGTTTTAGCAGATGCGGTAACCGGTGAGCCAATCGCTGCAGCTACTACCAAAGGATTGGATTTTGCGGCTATTCTTGATTATGGTAGAACTACAGGTAATAATGTATTACGAAAATTTACTTTTCATGAAAGGGGAAGAATGTTGAAGGCACTTGCTATGCATCTCCTTGAAAAAAAAGAAAAGTTTTACCAGGTAGCCTATCATACCGGGTGTACCCGTTCAGATAATTGGATAGATATAGAAGGTGGTATTGGCAATTTGTTCAGCAATGCATCATTAAGAAGAAAATTTCCTGATATGCCTTATTGTACTGATGGGGAACCGGTTGTACTCAGTAAAGGAGGTAGTTTTATGGGGCATCATATCCTTGTTCCAAAAGAAGGTGTAGCAGTACATATTAATGCTTATAATTTTCCGGTATGGGGCATGCTTGAAAAATGTGCTGTCAATTGGCTGGCGGGTGTGCCGGCAGTAGTAAAACCAGCTACAGTAACTTCTTTTTTGACTGAAGCAGTGGTAAAGGAAATTATTGCTTCCCGTATTTTGCCTGAAGGTTCATTGCAACTTGTTTGTGGGAGTGCCGGTGACATGCTTGATCATGTAACTGCGCAGGATGTAGTAACATTTACCGGGTCAAAAACCACAGGGTTAATGTTGAAATCTCAAAAAAGAATCCTGGAAGAAAGTGTACCATTTAATATGGAAGCAGACTCATTAAACTGTATTGTATTAGGCGAAGATGTTAAGCCCGGTATGCCGGAATGGGATCTGTTTATAAAAGAAGTAAGAAAAGAGATGGTTGTAAAGGCTGGACAAAAATGTACAGCCATCAGGAGAATTTTTGCACCTGAACCGCTTTTAGAAGATGTTTATATAGCTATTGGAAAAGCACTTTCTCAAACTATTATTGGAAATCCGCACAATGAAAAAGTGCGAATGGGTGCTTTGGCAAGTACAGGACAAAGAGATGAAGTAAAACAAAATGTTCAAAAACTGCTTGCTTCCTCACAAATTGTTGCTGGATCATTGGACAGTGTTGAAGTAATAGATGCAGATGCAGAAAAAGGTGCTTTCATGTCTCCGCTGTTACTATTGAATACGACTCCATTTCAAAATGAAGTTGTGCATGATGTGGAATGCTTTGGGCCTGTAAGTACGGTAATGCCATATTCACAATTGGATGATGCAATTGCATTAGCAAAAAAAGGTAAAGGTTCGCTTTGCTGTACCATCGTTACTGCTGATAATAAATCAGCAACTGAATTTGTGGTTGGAGCAGGCTCTCACCACGGCAGAATATTAGTTTTAAATGCAGAATGTGCCAAAGAAAGTACCGGGCATGGATCTCCGCTTCCTATGCTTGTGCACGGTGGTCCGGGAAGAGCAGGAGGTGGCGAAGAGATGGGTGGTGTAAGAGGCGTAAAGCATTATATGCAAAGAGTGGCAATACAGGGTTCGCCCACTGCTATAACTGCTATTACACAGGTGTACCAGGCCAATGCCAATGGTAATAAACCAAATAAACATCCTTTTAAAAAATACTTTGAAGAACTGGAAGTGGGAGATCAGATCATTACAGAAAAAAGATTAATTACTTCAGAAGATATAGATGCTTTTGCTGATTTATCAGGAGATCATTTTTATGC
>JACDAZ010000241.1 GCA_013695175.1 Flavisolibacter sp.
ATATAGTGCTTTTCCAGGGGTTTCCAATACCGGTCTCTTTTAAAATTATAGACCATTTCCTTTCTGACCATGCCCAACCTTCCTTTATGCCTTTTACCTTTGATTTATATTCTTTACCATCACCAGCTTCCGTTAAAGGAAGCACTAAATCAGGATTTAAATACAATAACGGGCTTGTTTCCATTTCATCAGCATGATCACCTGCTTATTCAAAAAAATCTTCTTTGTTAACTAGATCGTACTCTTTTTCTGCCATACTATTTTTATCCATTATCAACAAAACCCGGATAAAGAGTCATTCCACCATCTACATATATGGTAGTACCCGTTACATAATCACTAGCATCGGAGGCAAGCCATAATGCAACTTCTGATACATCTTCGGGTTCACCAATTCTTTGATAAGGAATTAGCTTTAGCAACTTTTTTGCCTGCTCTTCATCCTGCCAAACTTCTTTATTAATATTTGTTTTTATAGCCCCCGGTGAAATAGCATTGACCCGTATTTTTTGTGGTGCCACTTCCAATGCTAAAGATTTCATCAACATCAAAACACCACCCTTAGAAGCAGCATAATTTACATGACCAGCCCATGGAATAATATCATGTACAGATGAGACGAAAATAATATTGCCTATAGCTTTTTTATTTCCGGTTGTTTGATTGCGTGAAAATTCTTTTATTGCCTGCCGTGCACATAAAAAATATCCCGTAAGATTTACGTCAAACACTTTTTGCCATTCTTCTAAACTCATTTCTGAAAAGCTATTGTCTTTTTGAATACCGGCATTGCATACTAAAACATCAATAGAATTATATTTTTTTATTGCCTGGTTGAATAAATGCAAAACTTCGTCTTCCTTACTTACATCTGCTTTAATGGCTATTGCATTACCACCATTTTTATTTATCAATTCAGCAACTTCAAAAGCTTCTTTTTCACTGTTCCTGTAGTTCACCACTACATTGGCACCTTGTTTACCAAACGCCAATGCTATTGCTTTACCAATTCCTGAACTTGCTCCTGTTACGACTACGGTCTTAAAATTCAACTGGTTCATGCAGATTTTTTATAAATTTCAACAATTAACTTCAGTTTTTGTTGTATTAAATTATGTGTATCTAATAAATATACATCCACCCAGGCAACTTTATGGGTACATTAATTGCATAAGATAAATTAACTAAAAGCCGGCTTTATAAATTTAAATGTACTCCCATGGTCTTAAATATTAAGTAAAAGATAATTAGAGGGCTAACTTGTCAGGTTTTCATAAATTGAATGTCTAATATAAATCAACTGTTCAGCAGCATCTAAAATCATCAATATGAGTGAACATTATTATAATGCAAAAGATCTTTCAAAATTTGGTAACGTAGCCGATTTTCAGAAAGACATGGCAGATAAATTCTTTTCTTATTATGGAGAAGTGTTTAAAGACAGTGAACTAACAGCAAGAGAAAAATCATTAATTGCACTTGCTGTGTCTCATGCTGTGCAGTGCCCGTATTGTATTGATGCTTACAGTAGTGATGCATTTGAAAAAGGATGGAGCGAAGCTCAAATGATGGAAGCAGTGCATGTTGCCTGCGCTATTCGTGGTGGCGCATCATTGGTACATGGAGTACAAATGATGAACAAGGTAAAAGAAATTGCTATGTAAGTAGTCCATAGATAAAGCAGTGGATACCTATTTAAAAGAAGATTTTCATCTATACAAATCAGTTAAATCTGTGTAAGAAATGTATTAACCGTATCAATTAAAGACATCTGTGAGAAAAAATTATGAAATCATTAAAAGCTGGAAATAATATACTTGCTGCTGCTCATGAACAAATTGCAATCATTGAACATGGAGAATCAGGTGATTTTGCTTTAGTTCCTTTCCAGGAAAAACTGGAGCAGTCGAATATATTTCCTTTAAAACCAACGAGCATAAATATTCTCCAGGTGAACATTGGCAAAATGTGTAACCAGGTTTGCAAACATTGTCATGTTGATGCGGGCCCTGATCGTAAAGAAATTATGAACAGGGAAACCATGCAACAGTGTATTGATGTTTTAAAACAAAATGAACAATTTACAACAATAGACATTACAGGTGGAGCTCCTGAAATGAATCCCCATTTCAAATGGTTTGTTTCAGAACTATCAAAACTTGGAAGGCATATTATTGTTCGTTGTAACCTCACTATTATTCTGGCTAATAAAAAATATTTCGACCTGCCGCAATTTTACAAAAAACATCATGTTGAAGTAGTTTCTTCCCTTCCCTTTTATACTCAGGACAGAACGGACAGGCAGCGGGGTAACGGCGTTTTTGAAAACAGCATTAAAGCACTTCTGATGCTGAATGAAGCAGGATATGGAATTGAAGGAACAGGATTGGTTTTAAACCTTGTATATAATCCTGCCGGTGCATTTTTACCAACTGCGCAATCGGTGTTAGAAAAAGAGTATAAAGATGCTTTAATGAAAAGACACGGTATAGCTTTCAATAATTTGTTTGCCATTACAAATTTACCTATCAGCCGGTTTTTAGATTACCTGTTGAATAGTGGCAATTATGAAAATTATATGGAAAAGCTGGTTAATGCATATAACCCTGTTGCAGCAGAAAATGTAATGTGCCGAAATACTATTTCAGTGGGATGGGATGGCTATTTGTATGATTGTGATTTTAACCAGATGCTGGAACTAAAGGTGAATTGCAGTAATAAACATATCAGCAATTATAATGACTCGGAATTAATAAATCGTGAAATTATTATAGGGCAACATTGTTATGGTTGTACAGCAGGTGCAGGTTCAAGTTGTGGTGGGGCTGTTGCTTAATTTTTCACAGATTAAATAAATATTTTTCTCACGGATTACACAGATGCACAAGATGAAATATATTAAGACTTATCTGTGGTAATTAGTGATATCTGTGAGTTAAAAATTAGATGATGTTAGAATTAAATGATTTGTCATACAAAATTCGGGGTGCTATTTATACAGTACATAATGAACTGGGACCTGGTTTATTGGAGAGTGTATATGAAGCAGCTTTACAGCATGAAATATTATTACAAGGTCTTCATGTATTGTGTCAGCAAGGAGTTCCTGTTCATTATAAAAATGTAAAACTGGAACTTGGATTTCGAATGGATTTATTAGTGGAAGACCAAATAATAATTGAAGTAAAATCAATAGAGTTGTTACATGATGTACACAAAAAGCAGCTGCTCACTTATTTAAAGATTACAAATAAAAAATTAGGAATATTGGTAAACTTTAATGTTGCTAAATTGGTTGATAAAGAAAGTATAATAAGAATAATTAATTAAAATGAATCTATGTGTAAAAATCTGGGACATCTGAATTAAATCTCTCACAGATTACACAGATGCACACAGATTAATATACTTTAAGACTTATCTGTGGTAATCAGTGACATCTGTGAGCTAAAAAACTTGGACATTTGAATTATATCTCTCACAGATGCACACAAATTAATATACTTTAAGACTTATCTGTGGTAATCAGTGATATCTGTGAGCTAA
>JACDAZ010000247.1 GCA_013695175.1 Flavisolibacter sp.
GATCCCAGCCACGGCCAATGATCCAGTTGCCGGGTTGTTCTGGAGCAAATTTTTTCAGGATATCCAGAATTTCATTCCAGCTTTTGGTACCATTCAAGTTCGCTGTTTGTAATCCAAGTCCGTAACGGTAAAAATGTGCATGTGCATCAATAAAGCCAGGATAAACAGGCTTCCCTTTTGCATCGATTTTTTTGTCAGCCTGAAACTGTTTTAACAGCGTTGCTGTAGTTCCAACGGCTTCTATTTTTCCATTTAAAACAGCGAGTGCGGATGCCATTGAAAATTTAGCATCTACAGTATAGATCTTTGCATTATATACAATCAGGTCCACTTTTTTTTTCTGTGCATATACTGCAACCGTGCTAAATAAAAGGAGGAGTATAAAAAAGCGTTTCAGGTTTTTCATGTAAAGGTTTGATCAATTTAAAAATATCGAAGGTCTTTTCTTGTGATGATCGGTTTTCTGCTGGTAGAGGGTTGCTGCCTCAAGAATGGAAGCTTCATCATATAAATTTCCGAGGAGGGTGATGCTGAGCGGTTGCCCGCTGCTGTTGAAACCTATGGGCATGCAAAGCGCAGGATTGCCTGTTAAATTCGTTATCGCCAGCTGGCTTCCTCCATAGGTCGGAACGATCACCACATCAAAATTTTTCATTACTTCCTGTACTTTCTCTGATAGCGTGTAACGGTGCCTGTTCGCATTGATGTATTCTACTGCGGGAATCATCCTGGCCGAGCGCCAGGAGTTGGGCCAGAACCCTTTGTCCTGTCTTTCTATGAGGTCATCACGATCGGTCCTGGTAAGTTCGTCGAATGCAGCAGCCGATTCAGAAAGTAATACGATGCTTATCATGTTGGCTGTATATACACCTGAATCCGGGAAGATAACAGGTTGAAGTGTAGCACCCATTGATCTGTAAATTTCCAATACTTTCCATTCAGGTGCATCCTTGCGCAGGCGGTTAAAATAGTTTTCCGCGTATGCGATCTTTAACCCCGATATTTTTTTTAAAGGATTGTAATTAAATGCATGATCCAAAGACCCCGGATCTTTGCCATCAGTTCCCTTCAGGTAATAATAAACAATGGCATCATCAGCTGCACTTCTGCAGATGGGACCTGCTTTGTCGAGGCTCCAGCATAACACCATAGCACCCGACCTGCTTACCGTTCCGAAGGTGGGTCTTAATCCTGTTGCGCCACATCTTGTAGATGGAGAGATAATAGAACCCAGTGTTTCGGTACCAATGGTGAAAGGCAAAAGACCTGCAACCACAGAAGCGGCAGATCCCGCAGAGGAACCACTTGAACCCTGACTCAGGTCCCAGGGATTTTTTGTTTCACCTCCAAACCATTTGTTGTTAAAAGCAAGAGCACCAAGAGAAAGCTTTGCACACAGCACGGCACCTGCAGCGCGCAATTTTTGATATACATAGGCATCTTCCTCCAGCACCTGGTCTTTATACGGTGTAGTACCCCAGGTAGTTTTATAACCTTTTACTGCAAATAAATCTTTTAAACCATATGGAATGCCATGTAATGGGCCACGATATATTCCTTTTCTCAAATCATCATCAGCTTGTCTGGCTTCTTGTAATGCAAGATCTTCTGTCAGTGTAATTACAGCTTCCAAAGTGTCACCCCATTGTTTTAACCTGTTTAGAAAAAACGTGGTTAATTCAACAGAGGTGATTTTTTTATTTTTTATTAATGATGCCAGTTGAGGAATAGAATAAAAAGCCAGATCTGTTTTGTTTTTTGGTAGGGCAACATTAGCGGGTATTATCCAGTTTATTTTTTGCTGATTCATGGGAACACTAAAACCAATGGGTGCCGGTTGAAATGCAAATGGATATGGAATATCATTGGCAGGAAGCGTTTTATGCATGGTTGCATAAAGCCTTCGCATTTGCAGTAGGTTTCCTAACATAGAGTCTGCTTCGGCAGATGTAAATTCAAGATTATACCACTTTGCCCATTGCTGTATTTGATTCAAAGAATCCTGCCTTGGTTGTGCCTGTACCAAATGCACTATTAAAACAAAAAAAGCTATTAAAAAAATTTTCATTCCATTTTATTCAAAGAGGGAAATTAAGTGTATTTTCTTGAAGAACTTCTTATAGAACAAGAAGTTTTCTTAGTTGATAATTCGAAATTCTTTTATGTAAATTTCAAACAGCAGATGTACTCATATGCAATGAAACTTCCCGAATTAAAATATCCATAAGAGGAGTGGTGTTTTCTCTGGGTATATGTTCAAAAAAATATTGATTGGAAGCAGATGAAATTATTTTTGTAGAAGGTAAAAGTTCAAGCAATTGTTCATCTAAAATATTAAGGTTGTACTCTGTATAAAAGGGAGTATTACGTACTGAAACCATGGCAGAATGGTTTATTCCGGCATAACTAAAGTATATACTAAAAATACGAGCCATTAGCAAGGTTTAAAAGGTGGTTACCATGCCCTCAATCCGGTTCTACGATTTACTACAATTTACGAAACAAATTTCATTTGAAAAAGTTCAAAATCATTTAAAAATCAGCAACAAATTGTGATTGTATAAAATCAACAACATCTGTCATGCTTTTATTTTGTTCATACACCTGTAATTGACGATCGGCTCCCGTTCCCATTTCTAAAATTTTATGTACTGCTGCCAGCCTGTGCCTGCTTCCTAAATGATCTACAACATCATCAACAAAATCCAGAAGTTCATATATAAGAACACGTGTATTTACTTCTTCCTCTTTTCCAAAATCAATCAAACGTCCATCAATTCCATACCTGCTTGCACGCCATTTGTTTTCATTTATTAAGGCTCTTGAATATTGAATGAAATTTAAATTTTGAGATTGAAGTTTATAAATCTTTGCACAAATACCCTGGAAAAGTGTGGCAAATGCAATGGTTTCATCTACCGTTAGCGGTACATCACAAATGCGAAATTCAACAGTATTAAAAAAGGGATGCACTCTTAAGTCCCACCATATTTTTTTAGCATTGTCAATAGAGTTGGTTTTCATTAAAACTTTTACGTAATTGTCATAAGCTTCAATGCTTTCAAAATTATCAGGAATTCCCGTTCTTGGAAATTTATCAAAAACCTTTGTTCTGAAAGATTTATAACCGGTATGCCTGCCTTCCCAAAATGGTGAATTAGTACTAAGTGCAAAAATATGCGGCAAAAAATACCTGGTGCTGTTTGCTATATGATTAGCCATTTCACGTGTTTCCATTCCCACATGTACATGCAACCCAAATATTAAATTACTTCTTGCTGCTTCCTGCAGTTCATTTACTATTTCATTATACCTTATATGATCTGTTATTAACTGGCTTTGCCAGTGACTAAAAGGATGTGTACCGGCAGCCCCCATCGAAAAGCCCAAACTGACCGCTATTTCCGAAATGGTTTTCCTGAGTAATTTAATATCATCGTATGCAGCATCAATATTCAAACATATATCTGTCCCCACCTCCACAACCGCCTGGTGCATTTCTGCTTTTACCTTGTCTTTAATTATTTTTTGACCTTCATGTACAATTTTTTGTTCATGACTTTTTAATTCCCTTGTAACAGGGTCGAGAACCATGTATTCTTCTTCTACACCCAGTGTAAAGTTGTTATAATTTAATTGCGCCATGTATTAATTAAAAACGATTTATTTAAGAATCTAATAAAGCTTTCCCTTCTGCACTCCTTACAATATATTCTCCCCATGTAAGGTTGTCATGTCCCTCTTTTTGATCTAATGCTCTTTCAATAGCATAAGTAGCTGCTGTTTCAACTACCCACTCAAAATTTTCTTCGCCTACCCCTGAACGTTCTGCATCGGGTGCCGGGTTTCCAAAATCTATTGCATAAGGAACTCCGTCACGTATGGCTAGTTCCACGGTATTAAAATCGTAACCCAGGTATTTATTAATACGAAGAACAATATCTTCCATTAATTTTAATCTTTCCTGGCCGGGAACAAAATCAGCTGCATAGCGAAGGTGATGTGGATTGCGCGGTTCATAAGGCATTATGCGAACATATTTGCCTCCTATACAATAACACCTGTAATATTCATCAAAAACAATTTCTTCCTGCAATAGCATTACAAGCTGGTTTGTTTCTGAGTGCTTGTCATAAAATTCTTTTTCGTTTTCTAAACGATATACATTTTTCCATCCCCCACCGGCAAAAGGTTTCATATAAGCAGGAAACCCAACATATTTAAACATGCCTTCCCAATCCAGTGGGTATGCAAGGTTAGAAAATGATTCAGGATTCGTATCCGTTGGCATTTCATATGACGGAAGGATCACAGTTTTAGGAATGGGTACTCCAATCCTGGTCATCAAAGAGTTGTTGAAGTATTTATCATCAGCACTCCACCAGAACGGATTATTAATAACTGCTGTACCGGTAATAGCTTCATTCTTTAATATAGCACGGTAAAAAGGTACATCTTGTGAAATACGATCTATAAGAACAGCATATCCCGAATTCACACCCTGCACTGATTTATCCATTCTGAAAGGTTCAGCAAAAACACCATCAATACCTTTACTGTTCACTTTTTCAATAAATGCCATTGGAAAAGACCTTTCCTTTCCAAAAAGTATCCCTATTTTTTTCATACGTTGGTTTTATGGTTAACAAAGCTGCGAAAATTTAAAGTACAACTAAATTCAAAGTCAAATATAATCTCCCGATCTTTTTTTGTTTATGATACATAAAATAATTGCAACTTAAATTTGAATGATGAAGGTAAAGAACCTTGGTTCGCTGCATGTTGAAACTAAATTACTTTATTCCATTTCACTAAGGCGATATATAACAATTGATTTTTATTTACCTAAAAATATTGCTGATCCTTCACAGCTTTCTTTACTGCTTATTAATGACGGGCAGGACCTTCATCAAATGAAGTTTGATGTAATGCTTAATGATTTACTGGAAACAAACCAGGTTCAGCCCTTACTATGTGTTGGAATTCATGCCAACAGAGATAGAAAAAAGGAATATGGTACAGTGCATACCGCAGATTATGCAAACAGAGGTGCACGTGCCGGAGCTTATAAAGATTTTATTTTACAACATTTATTGCCTTTTATTCACACCAATTTTTGTGTTGAATCTTTTAAAATGAAAGGCATGGCAGGTTTTTCATTAGGTGGTTTATCGGCTTTGGACCTGGTTTGGAATCATCCTCATATATTTAGTATTGCGGGCGTTTTTTCAGGGTCACTCTGGTGGCGTTCGCGATCTTTAGAGGATGGTTATGTTGAAGAAACAGACAGGATCATGCACCAGCAAATAAAAAGTGGAGATTTTAAGAAAGGATTGAAATTTTATTTTACAACAGGTTCTCTTGATGAAACTGCTGACAGGAATAATAATGGTATTATAGATTCCATTGATGATACTTTAGGACTTATTTCAGAGCTGGAGCAATTAGGATACGAGAAAGAAACAGATATCAAGTATATCAATTTTGAAGATGGAAGACATGATGTGGAAACCTGGGGGCGTTCTATGCCAAAGTTCCTGTTGTGGGGATGGGGGGGGAAGGAAATATGAAATATGAAGTATGAAGTATGAAGTATGAAGAAGAAAGTAAGAAATCTGGTTTTAATTTATGAAGTAACCATTGCTAAGTGAGAAATCTATTAGTAATATAACTAAAAAAAAGATCCCGCTGGGGGGATCTTTTTTTAGAGGTTATAGTTAAAAAATTAATTGAAAATATATCTCAATCCAAACTGCATATAATATGTAGAGGATAAAGTAAGATCATCTCTAAAGGTTTCAGTAGCTAATTTTCCTCTGTCTTGTTGTAAGCGAAAGGTTGGACGAACTGTTCCGCCGGGTACAAGAGCATTTGCATTTGTAGGAACTAAAATAGAACTTGCATTAGTTGATTGAGTTACACCCCAACGTGAATTAAGCAGGTTTCCAAAGTTGAATACATCTACAGATAATTGAAGCGTATTCCTTTTACCTCCAATATTTGTAAAAATGTCTTGTAATAATTTAACGTCAAACTGGTTTCTCCAGGGAAATAATGCTCCATTACGTTCAGCATATTGACCTTTTCTTTTTCTTAAATAATCATCTTGTTCCATGTATGCAAAAAATGCATCGCTTTGTTGCTGTGGAGTGTATGTTACACCAGCATATGTTGCTGAAACAAAAGTTATTTCAGAAGGGTTTCTTGGTATATAAATCAAATCCTGGTTAACAATATCCCTGTTTAAATCTCCGCCATACAAATATGAAAATCTTCCCTGGTGCGATCCTTCGTAAAACATGGAAATTGTGGTACCTAAGTATTTAAAGTATTCTTTTCTATATGAAATGGCAGCAATAACTCTATCTGGTACTATATAACCTGCCTGTGCTAATGTAGGTGTATTAGGACCATTAACTGTTTGAATCAGGTTCCATGTATTAAAAGGTTGATCTCCGGCACCATCATATAAATTTGCAGCTACAGATTTAGTGTAAGCTATATTAGCATATAACCCACCTGCAAATTGTTTTTCCAATTTAGCAGTTAAAGAGAAATAAAAACCTCTTGATTCATTATCAGAAACAATAGCATTAAACTGACTTGTTCCTGTTGGACTAGTTTGCCCCTGATTTGTTAAAGGGTTTAGGAATTTTTGATTAATTGAACTAGGGTAAATTAATCTGTTATCTGGGTAACCAGCAATATTTAAAGGAACAGGATTTACCAGGTTTAAATTTCTGGAATATGTTACATTAATGTCTTTATTAAAAATACCTACAAGAGTTCCTAAGAAACCTGCAGGTAAACGAACATCCAAACCTAAACTTGTTTTCCACGTTTGTGGCATTGTAAAATCTTCAGCAAATGCAGTAACAGTACTTGGAATTACAGTGCCTGCAGGAGGTACTGTTGAAGGAAAATAAGCAGCACGATCAGGATTAAATGGTCCGGGAGTGTTTGCAGTACCATTGAAACTGCGGGTTACTTGTAACATACCTGAATTACCTGATTGACCTACTATCCATACAAATGGAACTCTTCCAGTAAAAATACCCGTTCCACCACGTACCATCAATGATCTGTTTTCATACGGATCATAAATAAATCCTAGTCTGGGTGAAAACATCACTGTAGGTTTTGGTAATTCACCTGTGTTTATTCTTGCACCATTAGCAAAAGTTAAATCAGCCACTAAGGGGTTGGTCTTTACTTCTTCTACATCTGGAAATGTAGTTAAATCAGCTCTTAAACCAATTGTTAATTTGAACTTAGGACTGAAGTTAACTTCATCCTGAACATAACCAGAATATTGCATGAATTTAAAACCAGGAAAAACCTGTTCATAACCTTCTTTAAGAGAATGGGTATAAGCAAAGTCATTAGGTTTTTGACCTGTAACAAAATCTTCCCATGAATTAAATCTGTAATATGAGGCACCTAAAGGTTGAAATCCATTTTTTGTTGTACTGTAATCTATTTGAATTCCTCCTAATAAATTATGCTTGCCAATTGTACTTGTAACATTATTAACTAATGAATAAATTTCAACATCTCTTAGATTACCAAAACTAAATGGTTCAAAACCAAAAGAAGTAAATGGTTGGCCATCTTTTAGTATATCAACAAAAGGGAATTCTGAACTTTCTGTGCTGCGGGGTTCGTTTTGATTGTTTTTGGAAATTCTAAAATTATTTCCAATTCTTCCAAAAGTTGAATTTAATTCCGCCTGTATAGAATAAAAATTAGTTTCCTGGAAATAGTTAGAATTTTTAAAATGTAAAGCATTAATATTTGTTCTGCCTGCACCGGAAGCAAAAGTATTACCTGTACTACCGGTTGAGCCGCTCACAAAAAATGGATCTTTTCCTTCATTAAAGCTGTACCTGACGTTTAACCTGTGGTTATTACTTATGTTCCAGTCAATACGTGCTAATAATTTCTTCCTCTCTGCTTCAAAATCATAACCCTGGTAGGGTCCGGTTTCATAACCATAAGTTTTAGCTAAATAATCACTTATAGCATCTAATTCAGTGGTTGTTGGTCGGGCAATATTTTCAGCACTACCAAAGGGCGCATTGGCTGTTGCAGCAAATCTTTGTTGTCCGGGTCTAACTGTTTTTTCAGTTTCCCCATTTATAAAAAAGAACAATTTATTTGGAATGATGGGTCCACCAACACGAAAGCCGTATTGTTTAAAATCAAAATTTTGTTTTGTAAAATCATTTCCCTTTACCGTATTTCCCTGTTGACCCTGGTTTCTGAAATACGTATAAACCGAACCGGAAAAATTATTTGTTCCTGAACGGGTTACAGCATTAAGGGAACTTCCAATAAAGTTTGATTGCCTGATATCAAATGGAGTAATGCTGATAGTAATTTCTTCTAAGGCATCCAAAGAAACAGGGTTACCACCTGCAGGGAGGTTAGACCCAATTCCAAAAGCATTATTAAAATCAGATCCGTCAACAGTTACATAGTTCTGCCTGTAGTTACCACCACCAACAGCAGCACCATTGGATTGAGGTGTTAATCGGGCAAGGTCATTAATACTACGTGATATACTTGGCAAAGTATTGATCTGGCGCACGCCAATATTTGAAGTAATACCTGTTCTGTCAACAGTCCTTCTTCTGCCACCTGTAACTGTTACGGCTTCCAATGTTCTTACATCTTCTCTTAAAGTTGCATTTAACCTGAAAGGTTCTGCAAGTTGGAGGTTAACATCTTCCAATGTATAAGGTTGTAAGCCAACGAAATTAATTGTAATCCTGTAGGGGCCACCTACACGCATATTGGCAATATTAAACAACCCTTCCCTGTTAGCAACTGTGGTATAGGTAGTTGCAGAAGGAAGATGTACAGCAGTAACAGTAGCACCAGCTAGTGGTTGCCCATCAGTTCCAAGAACAGTTCCGGTGATACTACTTGTAGTTACCTGGGCATATAATCCCAAACCAACAAGCAATTGTACAAAAAGCAATAAATAGATTTTCTTAAGCATAAACAGATTAATTTTTCGAGTGCAAAGAAAGTGATAATTAGATTTCAAATGTCAACCAAATATTAACATTCTGTTACTGAATGAAATTCAACAAAGAAGACAAGGATAAAGCCGTCCATGCTGCTTTTAATAACAATCAACTTGCTCTGTTTCGTGCTACCTTTGCCTAAACAAGCATATGCTGGATTCTATAGAGAGTGCCATTGAAGATATAAGGAATGGTAAATTAGTGGTGGTGGTAGATGATGAAGACCGCGAAAACGAAGGAGATTTTATAACTGCCGCACAAAATGTTACTCCTGAAGTAATCAATTTCATGAGTAAACATGGGCGGGGACTAATTTGTATAAGTCTTTTAGAAGACCGTTGTGATGAGTTAGGGCTTGAGTTAATGGTAAATAATAATACTGCGCTTCACGAAACAGCTTTTACTGTATCTGTAGATTTATTAGGTCATGGATGTACTA
>JACDAZ010000249.1 GCA_013695175.1 Flavisolibacter sp.
GAATGCGTGATTTCATAATGATTACTTTAGGCACCGGCGTTGGAAGCGGCATAGTTGCTAATGGACAATTAATATTAGGTCATGATGGTTTTGCCGGTGAATTGGGGCATACAACTATAATTCCAGGTGGGAGAAAACACTGGGGTACAGATTTACTGGGTTCACTTGAAGCTTATTGTTCTGCCACCGGTATTGCCATTACAGCATTAGAGTTGCTTGAAAAAACGGATGAAGAAAGTTTGCTGAAAAATTATGCTCCTGAAGAGATGGATGCAAAAAGAGTACATGATTGCGCCATACAGGGCGATGCCATTGCAATAGAAGCATACAGATATACCGGAGAAATTTTAGGTGAGGCCTTAGCCAACTTTATCATGTTTTCATCACCGGAAGCTATAATTCTTTTTGGAGGTGTTATAAAAGCCGGTGATCTGTTGATGAAACCTACTAAAGAACACATGGAAAAAAATCTCTTACCTATTTTTCAAAATAAAGTAAAGCTCATATTTAGCGAACTTAAAGAGGCTGATGCAGCAATTCTGGGAGCCAGTGCATTAGTTTGGGAAATGAGGAGCGAATAGATTAAACTTTTCTGCGGTGACAAGTTATCTCAAACAAATCTATTCTCCTGTCTGTAAGATTTTTTACACTTCCAAAACTATGTAAGTCATCCAACAGCGTCAAGTCAACATCCACAACTAATATCATTTCCGTATTTGGAGTTGCTTCACCTTTTATCCCGTTACTTGGAAAAGCAAAATCACAAGGTGTAAAAACAGCAGATTGTGCATATTGAATATCCATATTTTTAACTCTCGGTAAATTACCTACACTACCGGCAATAGCAACAAAGCATTCATTTTCAATAGCACGTGCCTGTGCACAATACCTAACCCTTGAATAAGCTGTTTGTGTATCGGTTAAAAAAGGAACAAAAAGAATTTGAACACCATCATCTGCCAGTACTCTTGATAATTCTGGAAACTCAACATCATAACAAATAAGAACACCTACTTTACCACAATCAGAATCAAATGCCTGCAATTCCCAACCTCCCTTTAATCCCCAGGCCTTAGCTTCATCCGGAGTTACGTGTAATTTTTCATACCTGTCAGTCTTTCCATTTCTATGACAGAGATAACCAACATTAAATAATGAACCGTCTATGCATTCAGGCATGCTGCCTGTGATGATGTTGATATTATATTTTACCGATAGTTCAGAAAAAAAATCTGTAAGGTCCTTAGTATAGCTACTCAATTTTAAAATAGCTTCCAATTCGCTTAGTTCATTCTCATCTGCCATTAATGGAGCATGAAAAAGTTCCGGGAACAATGCAAAGTCTGATTTATAGGCAGCCAGTGCATCTATAAAATATTCTACCTGTTGTTTCAAATCTTCAAAAGAAGAAAATATGCGCATTTGCCACTGCACCAGTCCTAACCGCACATACTGTTTTTTAGCCCCTATCATCTTCCGGCTTTCCTGGTAATAAATATTATCCCATTGCATTAATACTGCATAATCGCCTGACTCTTCATCACCGGGCATATAGTTTTTTAAAACCTTTTTTACATGGAAATCATTTGCAATTTGAAAAGTCAGGGTTGAATCAATAATTTCTCTACCCTTGACTTTTTGAATATACTCCTTAGGAGTCATCTGGTCCATATATTCATGATAACCAGGTATACGGCCCCCAAATACAATTGCTTTAAGATTTAAATTTTCGCACAATTCTTTTCTTGCATCATAAAGCCTCCTTCCAAGTCTTTTACCTCTGTAATCAGATCTTATAAAAACTTCAATTCCATACAATGTATCACCCTTGGATTTATGTGTGCTGAATGTGTAATTACCGGTTATTTCTTTAAAAGAATGTGTATCACCAAAAATATTATAATCAACAACAATAGATAGTGCACATCCCACTACAATGTCATTTACTGTAATAGCAATTTGCCCTTCAGGAAATAACACCAACAAGTTTTCAATCTGGTGTTCACGCCAATAAGAGTTCCAATCACCATAAGCTTCCAGCATAGCTTCTTTCAATTGCTGGTAATCACTTAGTGTTAAATTCCTAATGTTTATTATATCCGTCATAACTATAAAAACAAAAAAATTGTACCTGCAATTTCCTGGTTGTTTTAATATATTTAATTTCTCTTTTGTATCATAAAAACAGCAGGCACTGCTCTTTGTCCTTCTTTATCGGATGGCGTTATTGTTTCCTTTCCGTTGATTAATAAACAACTGCTTCCACCTCCATCAAGATTAATAGCCTCTAAACAACCTAAATCTTTTAATATTTGTGCTATTTGAGGCAGAGAAGCACCATCTGCAACTCCTGGCGTTCTGCCCTGAACTGCCAGTATAATTAATTTACCATCTGCAGTATACCCCATTGCAGTTCGCGGATGTTTGTCATGTATGGCTTTACCAGCAAACTTTAGTTCTTCATTATTGGTGATGTTAACTAAACCATTTTGTATTAATACAGGACCCCCTCCAACAGCAGTTTGCATTTTCCACTTCTTCAACATTCTTTTTGGTCCCGAATTATGCCCCATTACAAGCCTTGTGTTCTTTTCATAAAATTTTACAGGATGATGAAGAACAGAATCTTTTATAGCATTTAATGGTAATTGTATAGCATAAGGCTGTCTTTTTGCAGAATCCGTTAATGTCCACGCGATGTCTGCTTTTCTTTTTTTATTGATTCCAAATGCACTTGCAAATGGATGCCTGTAAGTTAAAGTGTCCTTGTTTCTGCCGGGTATAGAGTGAATATTGTAACTGAGTAGATTACCATCAATAATTACAAGATTTAAGTTTTGATTTGTTTGAAAAGAAAAAAAAGTGGTATTCACTACTACTATAGGATTTTTATTTTTTTTAAAAAATTGAGTAGGAGTTAATCTTCTTTTTAAAGTAGTATCAGTTGAATAAATTAACTCACGATCCTTTAAAGGAGCAAAAATATAGAAAGCTATATTAGGTTGACCATCTAATGAATCAATTGACCTAAATACATGAACTGAAGACGGTAAAGGCTGATAAAGAGAATCCACATTAAGCCAGTTAAGT
>JACDAZ010000320.1 GCA_013695175.1 Flavisolibacter sp.
ATTTTTGAAATATCTATACAACTACCCCAAAACGGAAAAATAAAAAAGAAAATACTGCTCTTAACAGAGGAACAAAGGCTACTAAATTCAATTTTTTATTTTGGGTGTTAAAATGCGGAAGTCAGGAGGAAACCCAGGTATTGAGATCTTTTCCATAAATCAAAAAGGACTTTGTGTCCTTTTTTTTATGCTGCTTTTCCGCACATTTCAAGCATTTGCCGGGCCACCTTTATGAGGTCATTAAAAAGCGGTGGCTTAATAATGTATGCATCTGCTCCTTTACTCAAACATTCGCTGATATTATTAATAGAGCTGGATGTGGAAAAAACAACTTTGGGAATATGCAAAAAACGTTCTTTACCGGAGATATTTTGTAATACTTCTACTCCATTTGCCTCAGGCATATTGTAATCTAAAACAATCAGGCATGGAAGTTCCGTATCTGAAACCGCTGATAAATATTTTATAGCTTCCCTCCCATTAGGTACCACTCTAAATTTTATTGAGGCATCAACTTTTTTAAAAGCTTCCTGAATAAGGTACTGATCGTCAATATCATCTTCTGCAAGTAGTATAGTTAAAGTGGTTTCCATAAAGAATGAAGGCTGCTTATCTGGTATTTTTTTAAATGAATATTATTACGACAATTAAATGTAACTAATAGTTGCAATGAAGTATAAATAGTTATGGAAAAGAAGATGTGGTCCCACCAGGACTCGAACCTGGATCTAGAGTTTAGGAAACTCCTATTCTATCCCTTGAACTATGGGACCAATTTGTTATTCAGCAAAAAATTAAAAAAAGAAGCAAATTTATGAATTGCTATATTAAACCATGTGGCTATTTTCCTGCATATTCAACACTCCGGGTACTGCAGACTTTTGTAAAAGGTCTTCATCAGGCTTTGATTGGTCTGACAACAGCACCTTTCCCCTGTTGTTACGTATAATGCGGGAAAATAAAGACAACTCCCTGCTGAATATAAATTTTAGAAACAATTTTGTCCAGGAAGTGTGGTAGGCGAGGCTATTATAAAATGAAGGAGCACCATCTCTGATCATTGGCAGCTTATTCCAGGGAACAGAAGGAAAATCATGATGCTCATTATGATATCCTACATTAAAAGCTACTTTATTTAATACTCCATAATAACTGTAGGTTTCCTGCTCACCATGTGTAAGATAATGTTCCTGTATCCAGCGGGCACCCAATGGATGCAATCCTACTGAAAAGAAGAAACTTAAGGTTAAATAGGCAACTGCTTTAGGTCCTAAAAAAAACCAGACGGCTGCTACAAAAGCAATTTGTGTAAACCAGTTTAAAGCAATCCATTTATCAAAAGGTTTTATTTCTTTTAACCTGGCAACACGAAAAGCCTGGAAAAGAGGGTAGAAAAGAAACCATATAACTTTTCCAATAAAATAGTTATTGATCAACTTTGCTTCCCACCTGTTTGGTAGATCTGCATCCAGTTCATGCACTCCCTGGAAAGAATGGTGTTTGATATGATAACGTTCAAAAGAAATGGCACTTGGGAAAACCTGGGGCACATTGGCCAATATGCCGGAAAGCCTGTTTGCTGAATGACTTTTAAAAATCAGTTTATGAGTACTCTCATGAATCATTACAAACAAAGCATGATCTATAAAAGCACCAACAAAATAAGCAACAACAAAAATTGCCCACCAAGCCTGCTCTGCTAGTAATCCCGATAGAGAAATTTGCATGGTTACAAGACAAACAATAATTACAAAAGAAACAGGATTTTTTCCTATCAACTGCCTTACCTGAGGATGCTGCTTTAAAATTTGTTTTGTTCTGTTACGATGAGGCTCCGGTTGGTTGGAGAAAATGAAATCTGTGCGTTTGTTCATGCTATTGCAATTGGCAGACTAAAATACTGGTTTATAACAAATTCAGGAAAATAAAACTTCTTTTCATCTCCCTCTATCCTTACCATTCACAAAACATTATGCTTCGCCTACCCTTATCTTTGCTCACTGTTATAAATCTTATGAAGTTCTACAACTTTCTGATCAAATACCGCCTGCAAATTGGATTGCTGATGATTATTACCGGTATTATTTTAAATGTTACTATTAGTGGCTTTTGGCCGGTCTTCCCTCTATATTTAATTGGTTTAATTCTCATTGCCGGACATTTCTTTTTTGGACCTCTTCGTCTTATCCAGGAACATTTGGAAAGCGGCAATGTAGAAGAAGCTGAAAAAGTGATAGCCTCTATTAAATACCCAAACCTTCTTTACAAACCTATACGATCTGTATTTTATACATTAAAGGGCAACATGGCCATGATGAAGCAGGACTATGATTCTGCCGAATTGAACATGAAAAAAGGTTTGGATCTGGGTATGCCCATGAAGGAAGCTGAAGGTGCCAGCATGTTGCAGATGGGAATGCTTGCCATGCAAAAAAATGATCTTAAAACGGCAGAAAAGTATATAAGGGAATCTCTTCGTAAAGGGCTGCCGGATAAAGAAAACCAGGCCGCGGCTTACCTGCAAATGTGCAGCCTGATGATGAATAAAAGAGAATTTAGAGCAGCAAAAGATTTTTTTAGAAAAGCAAAGGTTTTAAAGCCAAAAACACCACAGATAGTTGACCAGATAAAAGAAATTGAAAAATATATCTCAAGAATACCCGGTTAATTCTTTTTCTGTAAATATTATTTTTACTTCCTGTTTTTCAGGCCATTCACCAAACAGTTCATTGATCTTTAAGCTGCGAAAAGTAAAAATTTCATCCAGCTTTTTCTTTATACTTATTGAATGTGCTAAACTTCCAAACCATCCAAAAGGTAGCCGGTAATTTACAATATCAGTCATTTCTACACCATCACTGATAGCTTTAAAAATATGGCGGTGATGCCATAGCTTATAAGGACCCTTCACCTGATAATCTACAAACATATATCCCGGAATTACTTCGGCAACTTCTGTTTTCCAGGAAAGTGGAATGGAGAAAAGTGGTTTTACGGTATACGTAATTTCCTGCCCTTTAAAAATTTGTTTGGCGGGTGCAGTACCTTTTATTTTTAATTGGAGGAAAGGAGGAGTTATAGTCAATAAATTCCGGGGATCAGAAAAAAAATTCCAGGCCTCATCTATGGAGATTGGAATTTTATGAACCTGTTTTAAAACATAAATCTTGCTCATCTGCTGTTTATTATAATACAATCAGGAACATTTATTGTTCATAATAAATCCTCTACCCGCAATGATTTAAGAAAAACAGATTTAGCAGTTTCCAAGCAGCCAATAAATTATTACAAATACTACAATAGTCCCTAAACAACCACCACCAAATTTTTTTGCTCCATATCCGGCTATTATTGCTCTGAAAAATCTGTTCATATGTTGAAGTTTAGGTTTTAATCTTAAAAAAGCATGCCACAGAATTTTTCTTAAAAACTATTATTATAAATCCTTTGTACCTGCGGCACCTCCAAAACAAGATCCGCTCCATAGACAATAGCAGGGGTTTGGTAACCTGCAAGAAATTTTCCTTCCAATATTTTTTTTGCAATGATTAAAGTACTGTGTATTGTCAAAGTATATCCCTCAGGTGTACGCAAATAAGCACTCATTTTTTCACCTTTAGTATTTTGTACTTCTGCCCATACAAAAGTCTTTGCCTTTTCTCTCACATCATCCGCAGGACCAGGTTCGCGTTTCTTTATTAGCTTCTTTATATAACCCCGCACTAAAGAAGAACGGAGTAACCAATTAAAACTTTTTTGAAATTTTAGTACACGGTATAACCGGGGGGATATGCCTGTATACGTTTCAATATTTGGAATGCCTGTCGTAAAATATCCAGTTGAAATATCACCCCAGGGTATTTGCATAAAAAACAATCTTTTGTTTTCAAGTATCAACCACATTCCTTTTTTGCCTAAGGGAACTTTTACAATTTTGCCCTTAATTCTTTCAGCACCACCTTCTCCAATTTTACTTGCCATTGTTAATGCCGTACCATGCGAAATTTGGCCACCAAGCGTAGCAAAAGCTATTTTTAATTCATTAGCATCCGGGAGTTTCTTTTTTAAAAACAATGCAAGGCAATCTGTAGGTACAACATCAAATCCTGCCCCCGGCATTATCATAATACTTTTTTCTTTTGCCTTTTCATCATATTTTTTAAGCTGTTCAAATACAGCTATATCACCATTAATATCTATATAATGTGTTTTAGTTTCTAAACAAGCATCAGCCATTTGTTTTGCTGTATATTCAAAAGGGCCGGCTGCATGAACAACCAGTTGAACATTTTGCAGGGCAGCTATTAGTTGATCACTATCATTTAGATCAAACACCAAAAAAGAAAGATTATATTTTTTAGCTATAGGCTCAATGGCTTCTTTTCGACGGCCTGCCAGAATGGGTTTCAAATTATATTCAGCTGCATAACGGGTTATCAATTCTCCTGTATAACCATTTGCACCATATAAAAGAAATGTATTATCGGTCATACAGGTAAAGTAACTTCTTTTTATTATGCGATGTAAGTCAAATTCCAAATGTCAGTGCTATAGCATGGCTTAATATTAGTATAGTACTTAGAAATTGGTTTTAGAAATATGGCTGTTTCTCATCCTAACTATGGTTTATCAAAAACAAAAGAAGATATTGATTTAGACGAAGATCAGTTTATTAATCCCCTGCCAAGAGCGGTTTTAAGATCAAATTCATTTATCTTATTAGATGGCGAATGGAAATTTGAATTAGATAAAGATGATCAGGGAATTAGGGAGAGCTGGCATCTTGGTCATAGTTATTCCTACACTGCAGATTGGCCCGGTTCCATTGAAGATCATATGATTGATGCTAAAGGAGATAATCCGGAGAACAGGTGGACAGATAAAATTGTTGCCTGGTATGAAAGAGATTTTCCACTTCCTGAAATTGTGGAAGAAAACGATGAACCACATTCTTTGATACAGTTAACTTTTGGTGCATGTGGATACGAAACTATGGTTTGGCTAAATGGAAAACTGCTAAGAACTATAGAAGGCGAAACAGTACATACGGGAGAATACACTTCTTTTTCATATGAGCTTAATCCCTTGGACTTGCGTAAAAACAACCGTTTAACAGTGAGAATAGCAGATACCATGGATGCTGATATACCAAGAGGCAAACAAGAATCGCATGTATATAAACGTGGAGGTATATGGTATCAAACTCACACTGGTGCTGTTAGAAGTGTATGGCTGGAAACTGTTGAACGAAACAGGCTTCGTTCACGCGTAGGTGTTGTAAGTATTGTAGAAGATAATATTGTTCGGTTTAATCTTACAACCCGCATTCATGATCCTGGAAATTATATCATTCGATTAAAAATTTATAATCAGAACGGCGATGATCATGAACTTGCAGCTTCCGATGAATTTGCCATAAAGCTTGAAGAGGGAGAAAAAAAACAACGTGTCGTAGTTGAAATACCTAATGCATTACACTGGTCTCCTGAAACTCCTCATTTATATAAACTGGAAGCGGAACTGGTTGATGAAAAAGAACATACTGCAAGTATTGAAACACATTTTGGATTAAGAAAAATAGAATCAAGAGGATGCTGTATTTATTTAAATAATAAATCAGTTTACCTGGATGGCATTTTATATCAGCCTGGTACAGCAAGCTATGAAGAAATAAAAAAACATATGGTTGCAATGAAGAAGTTAGGTTGCAACCTTGTTCGCATACATATTGCCGGTGTTGATCCCAGGATATATAATCTTGCAGATAAAATGGGCATGCTGCTTTGGGTGGAAGTGCCAAGTCCCCATTCTTCCACGCACAGAAGTCGTATGTTTCATAAAGAAGAATTGGAGCGTATGTTAGCTTTGATAGAAACACATCCCAGTGTTGTTATATGGAGTCTTTATAATGAAGACTGGGGCGCACAAGATATTGCTACCAATGATGCAACAAGAAAATACATTATAGATATGTATCACTTCATGAAGATTGAACATCCCCAATTCCTGGTAGTGGATAATGATGGATGGCATCATATATCACATGAAGGAAGATTGAAATCTGATATACTTACAGCACATTTATATACACCTGATATTAAACGCTGGAAAGAACTTTTAGATGCTATGGTAAGTGGTAAGATTGAAGGTGTAGCTGCTTTTCCACTTGTAGTAGGAGATCCCTTTTTTTATCGAACACAGGTGCCTTTATTAGTAAGTGAATGGGGAGGATTTGGTTTTGAAGATTATGGCGGTCCAAAGGATGCAGAAGGCAGGGCTGATTTAATAGCTGAATTTAAATCAGAGTTAAGAAATCGACCCATTGCCGGAGATGTATATACTCAGGCAACAAATATTGAAGATGAACGTAATGGTCTTATAGACTCAGATACAGGAGAACTTAAAGTTCCGGAACTGATATTAAAATCAAAACAGATTTAAAAATGAAAAATCCCGGGACAATAAATTGAGAATATGCAGCTTCAGGTAAATGATTTAGTTTCAAGTAAGAATAGATATAAGCTGGGTATCTATTTTTAAGTGTAATAATAACTATGATTGTGAAGAGCAGGCAAATCTTGTTTTCATTTATAATAGGATCTTTTATTGTTGGTGCTGCTCCCCTATTTGCACAAACTGATTCTTCTGCCAAGAAACAGGAAGATACTTCTGCTAAAAAGAATGGTTTACTAAACCAAATGATTCAAAATTTATTTACTGATACCACTGATCAAAGAGACCGGGATCTGCAACGAAACGATTTTAAATTTCAACGTTACGAAAATCGAATTATCAGAAATATCGTTTTTGAACCACTTGAATTTGGTGTTTCTATAGCAGATACTTCAAAAAAAGTCCAGAATGTTTTAACACGTTTGTCTGAAAAACTGCACAAATTTTCAAGAACAAAAACTATTGAAAATAATTTATTCTTTAAAAAGAATGATGTTGTGTCGCCATTCTTATTAGGAAACAATGAACGTTATTTACGGGATCTTCCTTACTTACAAGATGCAAGAATTTTAATAAGACCTGTTAGAGGCAGCAAAGACTCTGTTGATGTAATTGTTAGGACAAAAGATATTTTTTCTATTGGAGGATCAGTGGAATTTCACAATAGCAGAAGCCTTACACTGGGAGTAAAAGATGATAACATAGCAGGGTGGGGTGACAGACTTCAAATCAATAGTTTATATGATAGGGGAAGAGATCATCCCTTTGGATTGGGGATGGAATATCTGAAAAGAAATATTGCAGGCAGTTTTATAGATGCAAATGTGGGTTATCTAAATTTTAATAGAACTTTTAATTATGGTGACAGAGAAGAAAAAACGATTTTTGCACGTGTATTCAAACCACTTGTAAACCCATACATGTTATGGACTTTTGGATTATCAGCAGAAACACACAGAACAGAAAATTTATTTTCATCTGATTCTATATATAGAAATGATGTTCAGTACAATTATAATTTATTAGATGGCTGGGCAGGTTGGAATTTAAGTTCAAAAAATATTGGAAGCGCCAATGAATTTGAAAGGTTAAGATATTTTTTAAGTGGCCGGGTTTTCAAAAGAAATTTTACTGTAAAGCCTGATCAATTTGATACTCTCTATAATTTTAGATACTCAGATTTATTTGCAGCACTCGGCACATTTTCTATATTCAAATTAAATTATTACAGAACACAGTTCATTTATGGTTTTGGCAGAGCCGAAGACATACCTCAAGGTTTAGAAGCTTCAATTACCACAGGATTTACCAGGCAGGAAAAAAGGCAAAGACCTTATACAGCAATAAACTTTCAGCGTTATTATTTATCAAAAAACGAAGCATTTTTCAGCTTTAATGTATCCGCAGGATTATATATGCAGGATAAAAAGCCTGAAGATGTAACAGTTGTAAGTGGTTTTGAATTTTTTAGTAAGCTGCACCAGCTAAGTACCCGATGGCGACAGCGACTTTTTGTGAATGCCAGCATTAGCAGGCAGTTTAATACATTATTACAGGAGCCATTGGTTATGGAAAGCCGCCGGTATGGATTGCATGATTTTAAAAATGATAATATTTCAGGAAACATCAGGTTATCAGCCAAAGCAGAATCCGTTTTTTTTAGCCCCTGGTCATTATTTTATTTCAAATTTGCACCGTTTGTTTTTGGAAGTGCTACTTTATTTAAGCCCACTGATCCTAACCCACAGGAAACAGAGCTTTTCACTGCAATAGGTGGCGGAATGAGAACCAGAAACGAAGCCCTGATTTTTGGAACAATAGAATTAAAAGGAGCATTTTTCCCTAAAAAAGATTTTCTGGGAAATAGTTATAGAATTTCCTTCAATACCAATCTAAGGTTTAAGTATGATCAGAATTTTATTAAAAGACCTGAATTTATACAGGTTAATGAATAATTAGCTAAAACTCCAACTCCCCAGTTGTACTAATAAAGCCATGATAATGCAGGAAATAATAACACCCAGGCTTATGGCTAAAAAAGCTTTTTTAGTTTCAATCTTAAATATTGCTGCTGCTATGGTTCCCATATAAGCACCTGTGCCGGGTAATGGAATCATTACGAACAGCATAAGTCCCCAAAAACCATATTTTTCAATTTTATTACCTGCTCCCTTTTTTGCAAATTTTGATAATCTTATAACTGCTTTTTTATAAAAAGAAAATCCCCACAGCTTTTCATTGAAGCTCATTATAAGCCACATCATCAGGGGGTAAATCATTAAGTTAGCTACTAAACCTGTAGTAAATGCCCAAAAAAAAGGCATTTCATTTATTACTCCATAAGGTATACCCACACGTGCTTCGCCAAAAGGAGAGATGCTAAAAAGAAAAGTATATATCCAAATTTTATACATAAACAGCGTTGTGCAATTTAGCTGTAAAAAAAATTATTAAACATTGATTTAGAAAGCATTAACAAATTATAAGCCACAAAAAAAGGGTCTTTTTTTACAAAGACCCTTAGTAAAATGTTTTTCAAAATTAGTAACGACCATCTTTTTTATCTTGTGTACGTCCAATAACGCCACCAACTACACCACCCACTACGCCTCCAACTACACCACCTACTACCCTGTTTTTCTTATTTACAACAGCACCTACTACCGCACCACTACCGGCACCAATGGCGGCACCTTTTGCTGTTTTACTCCAACCTTTTTTTGCAGGAGCCTGCGCTGTAGTATTAGTTGTTCTGGTACCACTTGAACTTGTTGCTCTGCGAACCGGGGTTGTAGACCTGGTTGTTGTTGTTCTTGCCGCTGCAGCTGCCGCTACCGGAGCATTATATTCATCTTCGTATTGCTGATTTGCTAATTCACTTTGGGCTTTCCATGTACGAAATTCAGATAAGCCAGCAGTATCTGCCGCCATACGAACCGAATCTAAATAAGCCGATACTCTTGCCTCTGCACTTGCGTCTTCTTTTTTACTGTTACAAGCTGCAAATAATACAGCTATCGCGATGATTGGAATTATTCTTTTCATAATTCTAAGATTTAGTATAAATGTTTTCATACGTGTATTTTTAAAGTTATTAACGCTATAATTCCTAAATCATGCCAGTATCATGATGCTGCTGTTAAAGGAAAATAAAGATCTTTACCTTAACACTAAATTGACTTATTAGCCTTAGCCAGAGCCAACAAATTTCTTTTTTCAGGTGGATAATTGAAAGACTTTTAGCAATAAAAAAGCCATTAAAGCAGCTATAAGAGTATTAAGAAAATTTACCGTGTTATTTCCCAGTATCCCTTTTCTTTCTAAGGAGGCTCCAAGTATAGAATCAAATAAATTTCCGATGGTTCCAGCAATGACAATCAAGGTCGAATAAATAGTCCAGCCACTAACCCATGAATATATTAGAGCAATTATTAAACTCCCGCCAATTCCAATTAAAGTACCTTCCAAACTTACAACGCCATCCAACCCTCTTTTATCTTTTTTTAAATTAAGTATATTGACAAAATTTTTTCCATACACAGTTCCTAATTCAGAAGATAATGTATCAGCAATTGCAGATGATAAACTTGCTGCCAATAAAAAAATAAAAAGTGGAATATTATATGGAAATACTAAAGCTGCCACACCACATAATCCTGCTATGCCGCCATTTGCCAATACCTGAAATGCATCTCTTTTAATAGTTTCTTCATTTTTAAAAAACTGCTTTTCTTTTCTTTTGTAATTAGTAGCCAATATGGCTAAAATAAAATATACAGCCATCATAATTACATTCATAGCACCTGTACCATATAGTATTAATACTGCTATAATACCACCGGTTAAAGCCCCTCCTGTTGTTAATTTATTCTTCTTAATACTTAATAATACACCAACACTAATAAGAAATAAAAAAATCCAATTTAACAATTGCATAAAAGTAAAAATAAACCCAGGTCTCTATTCTCAATGTTTTTCATAAAAAAACCCCGCTGAGCGGGGGTGATATTTAATTCCAGTTCCTTGAAAAAACTTTTTGTAATAAAGGTGTTGTTCGGGCTGCTGCATTTGCTCTTATTTCTCTTTCTCTTTCTTCCATTTTACGAAACATAGCTTCTGATACTAATCCGGCCATAATTACATCTAATTGCAGGTTTAAACGGTTCCCAGTTAAAGATTGGATAGGTTTAGCAATATTGTTTTCCCATTGTTCATTCAATTTATACTCATTTAATGCTTCCTTCATAACCGGTGTAATTGCTGTTCTTAAATTAGCTCCGGCTGCAGAACGCAAATATTCTGTTGCTGATGTACCACCACTTTTTACAATACGCATTGCATCCTGTAATTGCATGCCGGAAATAGAATTTACAAAAATGGGTATGGATCGTGTAGCAGTTTGTTCAGCTGCAGTACCAAGTGTTACTGTAAACCTGTCAATTTCTCCCGTCAACCCAAGTTGGTTTAATGTGTTAAGCGTTTTCCTTAGCGACTCCGGGAATACTGCAGCCATGATAGCATCTTTACTAAAAGAACCTGCAAGTAAATTATCCTGGGCACCTAATTGTAATAGCTGGCGTATGGCTGCGGCGGCATCCGCTTCTGTAAGAGTGTAATTTCTAAGTGTGCTGCATGAAAAAGTAGCAGGCAACAACATTACAAATAATAGTGGTGTAAAAATCCTTTTCATATTTACTGTTTTTGTTTTTAAATTAAATAGAGCAGCCGGTTACCAGATGAAGACTAAAAAACCATGCGCAGGTTTGGCATCAGTTTGTTAAAATAAAATTTTGACAGGAAGTACAATCAATGCTCTTTTAGTTAACTGCTTAAAAAAAAAGTCACTGCACCATAGCAATGACTAATATCAAAATCCTTACAATTATAATTAAGAAAATAAAACCTTATAAACAGATTAGAACCTTCTCCTATCGCGGTTAAAATTATTATTGGGTCTTCCGCTTCCACCGTTACCTCCTTTATAACCACCACCGCCCTGACCTCCACCACCGGGTCTTTCATCAGCCTGTTTTACAACTAAAGGTTTTTTACCCAGGGAGATATCGTTCAGATGTTCAATAGCTTCTTTTGCCTCCTCATCGTTTGCCATATCCACAAAAGCAAATCCCCTGCTTTTACCTGTTTCTTTATCAATAGCTACTTTAGCAGAATTAATAGTTCCAAATTTTTCAAAAATTTCCACTAATTCATCATCATCAAGATCATAGGGAAGGCCAGCAACGAACAATTTCATAAAAAGATTTATAGAGTAAAAGTAACAACATATTCATCAATCAAATGACATTGCTTTGCAAAATATATGATTATGAGGCAGAAGTTATGAACACAAGATGCAATATAATTTTAATTTGAAAAATATTTTATTATGAAACTCCTGATATTGACAGTGTTAGTTTTTTTATTTGCCTGCAATCAACAACAGAAACACCCATTAATAAACAAGTGGCAAATCTTACAAATAAGGGATGACAAAAGCCAGGAGAGCTCTATTGCAGATTTTTCTTACAATTATGATCCGGCAGTTGATACAACAAAAGTTTACCTGTATTTTTTTAGCGATTCATTGTATTCAATAACAAATTTGTTTGATTATGAAAGTGACACCAATTCATATAACATTAAAGGAGATACCCTATTTACCAATATGAATCCAAAGGATTATCTAATATTTAAAAAAGGCGAAAAAGATTCTGCCATCTTATTTAACCTGGAAGAACAGATCATCATATCGATATTAAAATGAAATAAGCAACCTGGTTTTAACAAGATGGAGCGGCGCGTTTATTGCAAGATTCTGCCAAGGTAATATTAACAGGTAAATCAAAGGTTTGAAGAAGATTATGCGATTAAGTGGATTATTATCAATTTTTATTTGCGCCTCCTGGCAAAGAAACAAAGACGTTCCGGTTCCGGAAACACAGTGGAAGCAATTTGATGAAGCTGTGAATTGGGCTGATATGTCTTATTTAAAATCCGTTGAAGGTGTGTACGTAATAACCAATGGAACAAATGATTTTGGTAAGATTGCAGCAGCCAAAACAAGTTATACTATTGAAGGTGCTGATACAATTTACCATGTTTCAATTTTTTGCGAAAAAGATGCTTCTTACCTGGTATTACAAGGTAAAATCACGGATGGAGTTTTATTATTGAAAGGCTATTGGAGAAATATGCATGGCGAAGAAACAGGAACTGTACATTTAAAAAGAGTGATTAATTCAGGGACTGTACCTTCAGATTCTTTGGAAAATAATGCTATCCCCCATCATCTCATTACAGGTTATTGGGGTGATAACAATGAAGAACCTTCAAAGAAAATTGAATTAAAATTTTTGCGTCCATTATACAATAAAACTTCATTTGAAATTTTGGCACACCGCGGTGGCGGAAGAAATACAGACTTTGTTCCTTCTTCAGAAAACTCAGTTGAATTGATAAAAAAAGCTGCCCGATTTGGAGCAACAGGAGTAGAAATAGATGTCCAACTCACAAAAGATGGTGTTCCTATTTTATACCATGATGCACGCATAAATGGAAGGCTAACCAAAGAAACAGGTATTCATAGTAAGATAACCAGCAATACTTATAACGAACTCCTTAACGAGATTACGCTTACAAAAGATGAAAAAATTCCAACTGTAGAACAAGCTTTAAAAGCTATTGTACATGAAACATCATTAGAATTTGTATGGCTTGATTGTAAAGACAAAACTGCCCTTGCAAAATTGCGAAACATACAAAAAAAATTTACTGATGAAGCTGCATCAATTGGCAGAGGTGTAAATATTATGATAGGAATTCATGGCAAAGATGCCATGAAAGCATTGCAGGAACTTCCTGAACACAAAGACATACCAACCATTTGTGAATTGGATCCTGAAGATGTTATTGAATTAAATTCCAGGGTATGGGCTCCCATGTGGATCAAAAGAGGAAGTAAAAAGGATGTAAAAACAATGCAGGAAAAAGGAAAAAAAGTTTTTATCTGGACTGTAGATAAGGCTTCAAGAGTAAAACAATATGTCACCGAATCAGGTTACGATGGTGTGCTATCTAACTACCCATCAGTTGTAGCTTTTTATCATTATATACG
>JACDAZ010000359.1 GCA_013695175.1 Flavisolibacter sp.
GTGTACCCCAGATTGAAGTAATTTTTGACATTGATGCCAATGGTATATTGCATGTAACTGCAAAAGATAAAGGAACTGGTAAAGAACAAAAGATCAGGATTGAAGCAGGTAGTGGATTAAGTAAAGATGAAGTGGAAAAAATGAAGGCAGAAGCTAAGGCAAATGAAGAAAGTGATAAAAAAGAAAAAGAAAAAGTTGAAAAAATAAACCAGGCAGACAGTCTTATTTTCCAGACAGAAAAACAATTAAAAGAGTTTGGTGATAAAATACCCGGTGATAAGAAAGCGACTATTGAAACAGCCTTAGCTAAATTAAAAGAAGTGCATAAATCACAGGATATAGAACAAATAGATCCTGCAGTTACGGAATTGAATACAGCATGGACAGCGGCCAGCGAGGAAATGTATAAAGCAACACAAGGTGCCGGTCAGCAACCGGGTGGCGATGGCAATGGTTTCCAGGATGGACAACAACAGCAACAAAGCGGTGGTTCAGAAAATGTAACGGATGCAGAATTTGAAGAAGTGAAATAAATGATTTGTAATGAATAAAAAAAGAGTCTCTCAGGAGGCTCTTTTTTGTTTGTGGCAAAGCAAAAGGATTTAATGAGATTTAAAACCTCTATATATAATATGTGAATTTGAAAAAGAAGAATGAATTATTTCTTTTTCCATTCACCAAATTGATGCATCAGCCTGTTGTGTGTAATGGAATGTCCTTGTTCGTGTTCTTCTTCGGTTTCAATGAATAGATCTTTGTCTTCCTCATCCAGTTCATTCCAAAATTCTTTACCAGATTGCTCTGATTCCAAAACAGCTTTTGCTTCTTCCAGCAAAAATTCATCATTGCAGTTATCCACTAACTGATGGAGTCTCTGTTTTAATTCAGGGTTCATAAAATTGGCTTTCCCTAAATTACTTAATTAGAAACAGAAAAATATCAATGAAAAACCAGATTTCTTTCAATAAAAAATCGTATAATATAGAATGCCGGCTGGAGGCCGGCAATAAGGTATAAGAATATTATTTATTTGTATTAAATTATGTCCATAGCTAATACCAAAAAAGTAGTAACAAAAGGAATAATAAGGGTTAACCATGGCCAATGAAGCGCAATGGCTATTATCAGGGCTATTGTTGAAATAAAAAATAAGATCCAGTATTTACTTCTTGAATTTCTTTTTACTTCCATGAAAAAATTTTGGCAAAAATAAGGGAGAATGTTTTTATCTCATAGTTATTATAAATTCATTTTCGCTCATGTTTCCTCAAATGCCTTTTGTACTTTCGCGGCTCTTGTGTTTCCATTACACATTCACTTACTATTTTGGCTTAATTCTAAAGGATGAAAATTGATTTTTATTTACGATATAGTACACCATTTGGACAAAAACTATCTATTACCGGCAATATTCTTTCTTTAGGAAGTAATGAAGTTGCAGAAGCTCTTCCCATGGAGTTTCTGAACAATTTATATTGGCATGCTACTATTGAGGTTGATACAACAGATATCACTAACATTCAATACAGGTATAAATTAACAACAGAAACAGGGGAAGAAATACAAGAAGGGGAGAAAAAGAGAAACATTGATATTCAAAAAAACAATATTGATCATCTTGTTTTAGTTGACAGCTGGAATCATGCCGGTAGTTTTGAAAATGCTTTTTATACTACACCTTTCAAAGAGATTTTTTTTGCAGGATCATCAACCGGGAAAAGCAAGAAGTTAAAAACTTTTACTCATCGCTTTAAGGTAAAGGCACCTTTATTAAAAACAAATGAAGTTGTTTGCTTACTTGGTAATGATACAGGATTGAGTAATTGGGATATGGAAAATCCTTTAATTCTTGAAAAATCAGGTGAATGGTGGACCTGCCAGGCAGATCTGTCAGCTGCAGAATTTCCATTAGTTTATAAATATGGAGTATATGATGTAAAACTGCATGAGTTTATAAGATATGAAGAAGGGGATAACAGGCTTTTGTCATTTGTGCCGGCACAAGGTTCCAAAACTATTTTACATGATGGTTTCGTAAGATTACCAAATGACACATGGAAGGGTGCCGGTGTAGCTATACCGGTTTTTAGTTTACGTTCAGCCTCCGGTTTAGGTGTTGGTGAATTTAATGATCTTAAGCTTTTGTCAGACTGGGCTTCGGAAATAGGATTGAAGCTTATACAAATTTTACCGGTTAATGATACTACAGCAACTTTTACATGGCAGGATTCTTATCCATATGCTGCTATTTCTGCATTTGCTTTACATCCTATTTATATAAATCTGCAAAAAGTAGCCGGTAAAAAATTTGAATCTTCCATTAAATCAATCAGGCGTAAACAAAAACATTTAAATGCACTTGCTGAACTTGATTATGAAGAAGTAATGCAATTTAAAATACAGGTTTTGCGGGAGCTATATGTGTTGGATGATGATGGTTTTTTAAAGGAAGATGCGTATAAAGATTTTTTTAAGGAAAACGTTCATTGGTTAAAACCTTATGCTGTTTTTTCCTATCTACGCGACAAGCACAATACATCTGCATTTCAGGAATGGAAAACAGCTGCAGCTTATAACGAAGAAGAAGTTGAGCGAATCAGCTCTTCGCGATCAAAAGCATTCAAAAAAATTAAGTTTTATTATTTTATTCAATATCATTTACACCTGCAATTAAAAGAAGCAGTTGATTATGCCCATAAGAGAGGAGTGGTATTGAAAGGTGACATTCCAATTGGCATCTATAGAAACAGTGTTGATGCATGGGCCAAGCCGGAACTGTATCATATGAACTGGCAGGCAGGAGCACCACCTGATGATTTTGCAGTAAAAGGTCAGAATTGGGGTTTTCCCACTTACAACTGGAAAAAAATGCAGGAAGATCATTTTGAGTGGTGGCGACTACGTTTCCAACAAATGAGTTCCTATTTTGATGCATTCAGAATTGATCATATCCTTGGTTTTTTCCGCATCTGGAGTATACCAATGGATGCTGTAGAAGGTATATTAGGAAGGTTTGTTCCTTCTTTACCTGTTCATGTACATGAATTAGGTGAAAGAGGTATTTGGTTTACTAAAGAAAGATTTTGTGAACCTTATATTACTGATGCAGTATTGACAGAAGTTTTTGATGCTGATGCTTCTTTTGTTCGTGATCATTTTTTAGAAAAGGAAGAAGACGGTTCATACAAACTAAAAGAAGAATTAAATACACAAAGAAAAGTAGAAGACTATTTTGCACAACAGGCTAATGAAGAAAACCAAAAACTAAAAATTGGTTTGTTTGATCTTATAACGAATGTCATTTTCTTTGAAAGAAGGGGTTCAGAAGGACAGGCTTTTGATTTTAGAATTTCAATGGAAAGCACTACTTCATTTCAACATCTTGATGAACAATTGAAGTGGAAGCTGAAGCAATTATACATCGATTATTTCTACAACAGGCAGGATCAATTTTGGAAAGAAGAAGCCTTGCAAAAATTGCCGCATTTAAAAGATTCAACTGAAATGTTGATTTGTGGTGAAGACCTGGGAATGGTTCCGCATTGTGTGCCAGATGTCATGCAGAACCTTGGAATTTTAAGTTTGGAAATTCAGCGCATGCCTAAGAACCCGCTGACAGAATTCTTTCATCCCAAAGATGCACCTTATTTATCTGTCATTACACCATCTACACATGATATGAGTACGATAAGAGGATGGTGGGAAGAAGACAGGGAAAAAACTACTAAATTTTATCATACTATTCTGGAAACAGCAGGAGAACCTCCTTTCTATTGTGATTCCTGGATCAACAGGGCAATCGTTCTTCAACATCTGTATTCTCCTGCCATGTGGAGTATATTTCAATTACAGGATTTGCTTGGCATGAATGATGAATTACGTCGCGAAGATCCACAAGTAGAAAGAATTAATGAGCCTGCTAATCCAAAACATTACTGGAGGTACAGGATGCATATTTCATTGGAGCAATTATTAAAAGAAAAAGAATTTAATAAAGAGCTGCAGGATTATATACAAAACAGCGGAAGGAATTAATAAGCTACTCTTCATTCATGAAATTACAGTACAAAACTTTTAATTTAAAATTTCAACACCCTTTTACAATATCCCGGGGAACAAAAACACATCAGCCTACACTTATTGTTTCACTTGAACATTTTGGGCAAGTTGGTTATGGTGAAGCACCGGCAATATCTTATTATGATATTACCACTGATCAAATGGTGCAGGACATAGAACGTAAAAAATTGTTT
>JACDAZ010000390.1 GCA_013695175.1 Flavisolibacter sp.
ATCTGTATCACAGATTGGTCCACAACATAATTCCTCTCCGGAAGTATGATATCGAATTCTATTTTAGGGGTCATTAATTCACCCGTTAGTGTAAGGTGCACTTCAAAGGGAAGCTTTTGAAGAAAATAGGAATTTCTTAATGCAATTTGCGAAGCCTGCAATTGATCCTGCACCAAATCCAGCGGTGCCGTATTAGCAACATAGATTGCTGTTACATTTAAATTAGCTCTGGTAGGCTCACCAAGCCAAATTATCTGGCTGCCTTTTTCAATGTCAAATCTCCTTCTTAGAAAATTAAAGGAGAGTTCATATGATCCCTGTTCAATTTCATAAGAACCGGTCATGGTTATTTTACCACTGGGGTCTATTCCGGCCGTTAATGAAGCTTCTCCCTGCACATTTAAAAAATCACCATTGGCTTCATCAATAATCATATTGAATTTAGCTTCTTTTTCTACTTCCACATTTAAAGCCACATCCATTCCAAGTAATGAAGAGTAATTGAGTGAATCATAAGACATGAAAAGTGTATCTAATTCAGGATTGCTCATGTTTACAAATTCTACTACACCTTCACGGTCTGCCAGGCCCGGTGCCTGTTGAGGCATTACAAAAGAAAAATTTGTTCCTTCGTTTATTATTATACTTCCGTCAACCACAGGCTGTTTTTCAGTACCGGATAAATTTAAATCTGTACTTACTACCAGATCGCCATAATATATTGCATCCTGTGTTTTTGTAGTGCCAAGTACTTTAAACTTGTTGGAGCGTACAGTAAGATCAAAATTGTAGTTGATAAAGTTTGGAGTAAGAATAGTTCCATTCAGATCAAGTGTATTGTTAAGAGAATCCCTGATAGTAAACCTGTTAAAGGCAAATCCGTTTTCTATCATCATTAATTGCTCATTATCTATCCTATATTCTGCTCCAAACATAACAGTAGTAAATGAAGCATCATTAAAATTCATTCGGCCTTTCAGATCAGGTTCGGCAAGAGTACCTGTTACTTTTACATTTCCATTAATGGAACCACTTGCTTTAGTTAAAAATCCAGATAAAATTCCTGTTGTTGTAGCCAGTTCAAGTTTTCTTACTGCAAGATCAAGATCAAGGGCTACATCTTCTCCACGTGGTACTACAGAACCCGTAATTTGTAAATCATTACCCCTGCCTGTTAATGTTACATTAGCTATATATCTGTTATCAGCTGTATTGTTCACATTAACTGCCACATTACCCAGTGTGTCATTCTTTACAGAAAAATCTGAGATCATAAGGTTTGATGTAAACAGTGGTTGCTGCATCAGGTTTTGAAAAGTAACATTGCCATTCATGATCCCATTTGCACCAAGCGTATCTGATTGCATAAAAGCAGTGATAGTAGCCAGCTCAAAATTGGTAAATTCAACATTCAAAGGGCTACCTTCTCCTGCAGTACTTTGAATGGCTAAGCGTTGGTTGTCTTTTTCTAAAATAAAATTTTGAGCTGTAATATTTTTTGGAGTGATCCTTATTTCATTATCTGCAGGTATATTCCATGTATCATAATTCAAAATAATTTTGCCTGGTTTTAACTGAAGCGAATAAACCCCTTGTGAGGGTTGAGTAAATACTCCTGCTAATGCATATTTTTCTGTTGATGCTTTGTCATCTACACTCAGGTTAAAATCAATTACATTATCTAATGCAGTAGCTGTAATGTCGGTATTATAAATATTCATCGTGCCACTTGTGAGGTGGTCTATGTTTCCCTTAAATTCCAATCCATTTTCAGTAGTTGATACTGTAAGATTTACACCTCTTAACTCATTTTGCTGGTAATTAATGGCTCCGGTATTTACTACTGCAGTTATTCCCTCACCGCTTGCTATACTACCTTCAGCATGTAAAGGTTCCAGTATATTTATATCTGGTAAAAAGGACGAAATAAAAGGTGAATTGGAAACATCAATACTAAAATCTATATCATACGGTTGTATGTTATGATTTGTACGACCGGAGGCAACAGAAAAATATGGTTCTATATTATTTTGGAAAATTGAACCTAATTCAGAAAAACGATACTGTCCTTCCATATATGCATTTGCAATATCACTTGTCAACCTAATAAATTGTGATGTATCCGTTCTGCCAGAAACTAAGTGTAAACTATCTATAGGCATCCTTTCTTCACCCGATACAAATAATGCTTCACTTACCAATACCTCTCCCTCCAAATAATCTGGATTCAGAGATGCAACATCTGCATCAATTCTGCCACGAAACACCATTTCATCTGTAGAAAAATTTAAAGGTTTTAATTTGATACTGTCTATAAATCCCTTTACTTTAAAAGAAGTATTAGCAGCAAAAGTGCCACTGGCAGTTACATTCAAATCTGCATTAGGGTCATTAATATCTGTTGTTACATTGAAAGCGGAATTTCTTAAACTACCATCAAGACTTATATTGCGGTAAACATAATTGTTGTATCCAATGGATTGTACTGTTCCATTAAATTTTGTATTCATGGCTTCAGGTGTAAAACCTGTTCCATTCAATCTTAAATTGGCAGTAACGGCACCTACATCTACTGTATTACGTAATATGTCACCCAATTGAAGTGAATAAGTTCTAACCTGCGCATTATAGGTAGCTCTGTCCGGATTAGTAAGATTACCAAACCTACCGTCAACATGCACTGAACCCATAGAGGTAAACACTCTTAGATTTGTATTTAACAATCCGGCATTCCCTGCAATGGTTCCTGTTATATCAAATGATTCAGGAAATTGTATCTCAGGTGTCGATAGCCTGCTTCCTGTAAATAGCGAAAGATCGGTTTGATTTGTTTTTAAGGTACGGATAGTAAACGCACCGCCTGCATTAGCAGGATTATTTAATCCTGTTAGTGTTCCCTCAGCATCAATTTGTGTATTGCGTAGACCATCAAATTGTAAGGCATCAAAATGCAATCTTTCCATGGTGCCGTTACCAATCAGGTGCAGATTCCAGACATCGTTGGGATTTGCCATAGCAGGATGTGAGCGCAGGTTGGGAGCAAAGGCAAGAATATCCTTTACCTGCACGTAACTATTTAATATCTCCACATCCATCAGCGTTTTTGCAAATTCATTGGTTAATGCATCAAAAGATGCATACTCCATTCTGGCGTTTCTTTTAATTTCTGACCCCGGCGTTTTTATCAATAAATTTTTCAGATAGGTTTGGTTGTATGCATAAAGTACATCACCCTGCAGAGCAGATAATCTAAAACCATTTTTTTCTTTAAATCTTCCTTCTGCTATCTGACCACCAATAGAATCTTTATTAAAAACAAAATTATTTACATGTAATGTGAGACTGTCAGCTCTGAGATGTGCATAATCAATTCCATTGTTACCATAATTCTTTGGCGGGTTATTTTCATTTTCAAACATGAAAATATTATTGTTGACCTGGAAACGATCAACACGAAAGGTCCAGTCGTTTTGTGACTGGGCTTCTGCTTCTTTACCAATTTCTGCTGCAAGCTTTTTTGCTTCTTCTTCCTTGCCTACACGTATTGCAATGCGTGAATTATCGAGTTGCAGGTTATTTAAATCTATAAGATAATTTTCCAGATCTACACGCTTTGCATCGGCAGTAAGATGGCCAAAACTTAAGTTGGTGAAGAATTCAGAAATTTTATTGGCATAATTAAACTTAGTATTTCGAAGTGTGATGTTGCCAAAATTTAATTTTAATGGGATAGGTGCAGCTGCCTCAGCTAATTTTGTTTGTATTGGCTTCGGCTTAACAAGGGGTGTTACCTGGTTAAAATTTATTGTTGTTCCATATACCTTTAAAGAAGGTATATCATACCGCATGTTATTTGGGTCAAGGGTATCAATGATGGCATCCAATTCCTCAATATAACCATTCATGGCGTTCCCGGTTATAACATCATTATACAGAATTCTTAAGTTATTTGCAGAAACATGATCCACATTCATTTTCAGTGGAGTTGATTCTTTATCTTTTGTTTTTTCTACAGCAAATGCATCAATAATAAACTGGAAGTTGAATACCGTATCAGGTAAAACACGGGTAATCTTTGCCGTTACATCCTGCAGGTGTACATCCCTGACATCTACTTCACCTGAAATAAGTTTTAAAAAAGATAAGTTTACTTCCAGGGTACCTCCGGAAACTAAAGTATCTTTTGCCTGGTCTTCCATATATACATCACGAAGAGTAATTTTCCCGGGTAGCATCAAAGCAATTCTGCCAATCTCAACTTTTGTATCTAATTTATTTTCCAGGTAATTTTCAACTTTTACAGTTAAAAAGCGTTGAACCGGTGGTGTTAGTAGTAGAAAAAATATAACAAATACGAACAGAATCAGGTAAAGCACAACTTTTAAGGCTATACGTGCAACTTTACGTGTAGTGGATATGGTTCTTGTTTCAGTTTGCATTTAGGTTTCGTGGTGGTTATAACTGTGGCAAATAGCAGGCCTTTAAGATCAACTGCCCTGATTGTACATAGTTTTGAAGGATAAACTTTTTCTGATAAGTTTTAAAGGTACATTGTAGAATATCTTCCACACGAAATTTATGATTTTGAAGGAGAACTTGGAATGGTTGGAAATGCTTCATCTCGTTCTAAGATAGCATATTTGATATCTTCTATTTTTTCCATTCCATGAATTATACGGGCTGATTCCAATATATCATCTTCATCAACCCCTGATTTTTCCATTATTTTTTTAAGCTTTGCCTTTGTCAGCTCACCTGTTTAGAATAATGGGTAAAAAAGTTTAAAAGATACAACCACCTTTGTTTTGTGTTAAGAAGAAAAAAGCAAATGTTTGGAACGAAGTGCAGAAGAATTAAAAGTTCATATTTACAGGATTAGAGAAATTTTATTTGATGTAACACATAATTACAATTTGGAAAAAACAGAGTGATTTTTTAATCGCATGTTCAATGACCCTTTCATTTCAATAAAAAACCGGGCTATTGCCCGGTTGATTCGTCTGAGTAAGGATTAAATAATATCATCACTATTGGTAGTGCGTTCGCTGCGGCGACCACCACCCTTTGAATTTTGTCCGCCTTTTCTTCCGGCTTCTCTTGCTTCATTGGAGTTCCATTGGTGTGCCACTCCCAAACGATGAGCTGCTCTTCCGCCTTCACTGGCTATTTGCCTTTGGCGTTCAGGACTCATTGCTGCAAAACCACGCCTGTTTTTCTTTACATTTTCATTCGTATTATCAGCAGGACTGTTTTGTCCCATAGATCTTTCCTCGCTGGATTCTCTTGTAAAATCCTGTTCTAAGTTATCGTCTAACATAAACTTTGGTTTAAAAGGTTTTATTAATAAGTGTTTGTCTTAGAATTATAGTGGAGGTTTAGTACCCCCGCTTACTAATAGAAATATGAGAATTCTGTGCCATCATTGGCAGAGTTTATTAACAGCACTTAAATGGCTTTAACTGTAGAGCCAAATAGGCAGTGTGGAAAAACTTACCTGCCTCATTAACAAACAGATATGCAGTAGGTAATGAAAAAAAATATAAATATTATGATTTATAGAAAGCAGTCACATCATCAATTGCCAACAATAAAATTTGTTTGCGATGTATTTACTTTACCACCTTGCAGGCATTAATAATTTTTTTTTCCCCAATGTCTTTAAAATTGTGGTGCACATGTAACCCAACATATTGATTCGTTGAAGAATAGACTGTTCTATCATTTTGCGTAGATGCCGGAATATTTAATGTATCAGAAACAGAAGCAGTTGGTTATCCCATATTTGAAGTAAAAGACCAGCTATTTAATGCACCAGATTTCGTAAATAAAAAAGCTAAAGTATAGGCTTCTTCACCTGTGGAGCAAGCCGATACACATATACGAATGGGATTATAAGCAACTTTATTGTTTACAATTTTGTGTAAAATGGTTTCTTTTAAAAATCTATGGTATCTGAATCTCTGAAAAACAGGTTACATTAATAAGCAGGTCGTTAAATGATAAAATTTTTTATCCTGGTTTTTTTTTTCTGTTCTTTCATATTTTAGTAAACTATCTTTTACCCTACTAAACTATTATTGGTAACTTGTATTTTTTTGTTTCTCAACCTGTTGTTTACTTTTGATCACTGCCAAACAAACAATATTAGCTGAATCAGAAAATCAAACAGTAAGAAAAGTTCATTTTCTTATAGGGACTCATTTATATACCATAGAAGGTATATGGCAATGGGAAATAAAGGCAGAAGAAATTTTTTGCTCTACTACCATTTTTGATTTCCAAAATGCAACAATTGAAGGTGTGTTTTGTCTTTTGCATCCTGATGATGTGACGTCAGTTGAAAAAGAAATTGAGGAATCTATAAACAAGTCAAACTGCAATTTTTCATTTAGAATTATTACAACCTATGGTGAAGTTAAGGAAGTAAAATGCCAGGGATATATTGTGTTGAAAAAGCATGAAGAATTTACATCTCATTACCAGCAAAATCTGTTTGAAAAACTGGCACAGGAAAAAGAAGAAAAATTCAGGAAGAAATACCAGCATCTTGAACTGTTAGCTTATACATCTGGTGAGAAATTAACCAATACCGGAGTATACTACTTAAATACTTCAACCCATGAAGCATATTATTCCAATGAAGTTTTTCATATTTATGGATTGCTTCCACAATCATTAAATGCTCATTTGGGTACTTTTACCCCTTTTATACATCCGCAGGATAAAAGTACCGTTGTGGAAATCCTGGAAAAGTCATACAGGTTTATTCTGCCGCTTCATCTTGAGTATAGAATTATTACAAATGATGGTATTGGAAAGTTTATAAGACATATTTCATCCTGGAATTTTAATGAAAAAGGAGAAAACATACTTTCAGGTGTAATGGAAGATATAACGGTTGAAAAAACAATGGAACTGCAACTGGCAGAACTAAAGGATGAATTAAAACTTAAATATGCAACACTTCAATACCAGGAGTGTCAAACAGAAACAGGTAGCTGGGAGCTTAATATCTTAACACGTAAAACTTTTTTTTCCGATAATGTGTACCGCATTTTTGGGCTAAAGCCGCAGGTCATACCATTAAATTTTAATATTCTTACTACATATGTTCACCCCGAAGACAAAACCTTAGTGGCAGAGGCATTAAAAAAAATTTTTAAAGAAAATGCAGCACCGGATATTGAATACAGGATTGTAAGAAAAGATGGTAAAATAAAAACCATCAGGCATAGCGGCAAAGTGATCATTAACTCACAGCAGGAAATGATCATGGTTGGTATCATTGAGGACATTACAGAATCCGAAGCTAAACTAAAGTATATACAACAGTCAGCAGGTATTTGGGAACAACAAAAACTGGTTTATGAACAGGCTGAGGAAATGGCCGGAATGGGAAGCTGGACCTGGAATACCGAAACTGGTGAAATACATTTCAGTTTGGGTATATATAAACTCTTAAAGCTTAAAAAAACTGTTTTAAATCTTACTCTTAAAATTATAGAACAGCATATACATGAAGATGATAAAAAAATATTTACTGATTATATAACAGCAACTGTTGAGGGTAAAGAAGAATCAAAATTTAATTTTAGAATAATTGCAAAAGGCGAAACAAAATATATAAACTGTTGGTTCCGGATCAATATTTTAAATGAAACAAAAATAGTTACCGGCATTCTTACTGATAATACAGATCTGTTTCTTTTAAAGCAACAGGTAAATGAAAAATTGTTATTATCAAATTTAATTGCAGATTCAGCTGAAGAACGCATCATAATAACTGACATTAATAATACTGTTTTGGATTGGAACAAGAGATGTGAAATGGATTTCTTAATACCAAAAGATGAAGCAATAGGAGAAAATTTATTTGACATCTTTCCACAATTAAAAAATACTGAAGTCATTTCTGAGTATAAACGGGCTATTGATGGTGATGTGATACGATGTAAATCAGAAATAAATACATTTCATCATGAGGAGCAAAACAGGCTATTGGTTCCATTAAAAAATGATGAAGGCGATGTGATTGCTGTTATCAACATCATGCTGGATGTAAGCAGCCGGCTACAATTGCAAAAAGACTTAAATAACAGGATCAGGTTCATTGAAAATTTACTTGAAGTAAGTGTTGACAGGATAGTGGTGTTGGATCAGTATATGAATTATTTATACTGGAATAAAAAAGCAGAAGATTATTATAATATTCCTAAAGCAGATGTACTTGGTAAAAATATTCTTGAAGTTTTTCCTGCTTTTCTTACAGATCCTTCTTATGGTGAATTTAAACTGGCATTACAAGGCAAGACTATTCATATTCCGCCTTCGGAAAATAACCAGTTTTCAATTGAAACTTATATAATTCCATTAAAGGATGAAAAAGATTTTGTAACGGGCTTATTATGGCTGGTGCATGATACCAGTCCCCAATATCAGTTACAGCAGTTTGAAAAAAAATCAAAAGAAAGTCTTAATGCTTTAAATGAAAATTATGTTGAAGTTGATAATGAATACCGATTTGTTTACTTAAATAAAAAGGCAGAATTATATTTTAATAAAAACAAAAAAGAATTAATAGGTTCTATTATATGGGAAGCATTTCCGGCCATCATAGGATCTCCAATTCTTGAGGCTATCATCATTGCAGGAGAAGAAAAAACCCCAACTTCAGGACAACATCTTTCACCCGTT
>JACDAZ010000391.1 GCA_013695175.1 Flavisolibacter sp.
GCCTTTGGGAGCTTTTATCGCCAATAAAAATCTGATGGATCAACTTACTGATAATCCGGTTCTGGGTCATATTACCACCTTTGGTGGTCATCCGGTAAGTTGTGTAGCCGGTAAAGCTGCACTGGAAGTATTGATGGATGAGAAGCTGGTTGAGGGAGTAGCAAACAAAGCAGCTTTATTTTTAAAAATGCTTACACATCCTTCCATAAAATCGGTTCACCATGCCGGTCTTTGGTTTGCTGTTGAATTTGAATCTGCCGAAACCTGTAAAAGAATCATTGATAACTGCATCCTCAATGGAGTATTGACAGACTGGTTCTTATTTTCTTCTAATTGCCTCCGTATTTCACCACCACTGACCATTAGCGAATCAGAAATAAAGAAAGCTTGCGCAGTAATCTTAGAAAGTATATAAACTATACTATTTATATTATATATTAGCCATTCCAAACTATCCTGCATGAAAAGACTTCTGTATCCTGTACTCACCTCAATTATTTTATCAATTTGTTTATCCTCTACAGCTCAAAAAAAAGTGTATCCCAATACTCTTTTATGGCGTATAACAGGTAATGGTTTAACCAAGCCCTCTTATTTGTTTGGAACCATGCATCTTAACGACAGGCGTTTATTTCATTTCAGCGATTCCCTTTATAATTATTTAGAAAAAGCAGAAGCATTTGCAATGGAAGTAGATGCAGATGAAATGATGAGAGCATTGATTATTTCATTTAGTGCCGAAGACACCAGCGGTTACTTGAAAGATGCCATAGATAAAGAAGATTATCAAAAAATTTCGGGTGAACTGGAAGCACAGTTTGGTATACCTGCATCAAAGATTACAAAAAAGCAAGCATGGATTTATAAACAAAGCATTCAATCAAAAACGAAATCAAAGGCCGAGGATATGGATAGTTTTGTTGATGCCTACCTGTTTAATATTGCAAAGCGACAGGGTAAATGGGTTGGAGGTTTAGAAGATATAGAAGATCAGTTAGATCTTTTCCAGGAATTTGATGGTTTTTCTTTAAGCAATAAATATTTTCAGAAAAAAGAAAACCAGTTAACGGAGAAACTAATTAAAATATATATAGCGCAGGATCTGAATTCTATACAAGATTGGTTTGATGAAATGGAGCCTAAGGAAAAGTTTAGGATGCTTACCAAAAGAAATTTAAAAATGGCAGAACGTATTGATAGTATGTCTGCTGCCAAAAGTTGTTTTTTTGCTGTTGGTGCTGCGCATTTGCCGGGCAATGATGGTTTAATAGATCTTTTAATTTCCAAAGGATTTACAGTAGATCCTGTAACATCCAAAAATAAAATTGCTCCTGAAAAATATAGTTACAAGGCTGTTGATCTTCCATGGATGAAAGTAGAAAATGAAGTAAAAGCTTATACAGCTTTTATGCCGGGTGAAGCAGTTCCTTATCAACCTGAGGGAGGTGCAATAAAGATGCATATTTATGGTGATCTGGGAACAGGGAAGTTATTTTATAACACATGTTAAGCTTCCATCAACAGAAAATAAAGAGGAATTAGTAAAGAGAGTTTCTAATAATTTTCTTCCGAAAGATAAAAATGCACAAACGAAAAAAATTACCCATAAAGGTTATGACGGCATTGAAGTATATCGTTTTGATAAAGGTTATCATTTTAAGATGCAGGTGATTCCGGTTGGAAGCAATATGATTTTAGCAATGGTGGGAAGTCAGAAAAAAAACCTGCTGAATGATAAAGAAGCTGAAAAGTTTTATCAGATGCTGGAGGTGCATGAAGTAGAACCTGAAATAGAAGAAGAAACTTCTTATGTTTTTACTGATAAAGACAAAACATTTGAAATTACATTTCCTGGTAAATCTTCAGTAAGTAAGGATGTACAGAAAACTATTTCACTACAGGAGGAGGCAGAAGACTGGACTTATAATAATCAAACTTATACAACTCCGGCAGGTGATGGCTATTTTTCTGTTATATATAAAGAAACTAAGCCAGGCTTTTTTATTGTAAGTGATAAGGAATTGTTTGATGAAAGTATTTCTTTTTATAAGAGTCAGGAAAATTTTTCGATCACCAAAATAGATTCCGGATTATGGAATGGTGATGCAGCAATGTGGGTGGATGGTGATCTAAAAAAATCGGATATAGCTTTTAGAACTTTTCATGTAAACAAAGGAAACAGGGCTTATTCTCTTACTGCAGTTTTTGAAAAAAAAGGTGATACCAACAGGGTCAATG
>JACDAZ010000392.1 GCA_013695175.1 Flavisolibacter sp.
TGTTAAAATACGCTTAATAGCTTCAAAATCAGGTAATTTTCCTGCATCTTCTAAAACTTCTGCATATTCAACAATTCCATCATTATTGATCAAAAAGGCAGATCTTTTAGAAACCCCTTTCATACCATAACCAAATTGAGGGTATAAGCTTCCATATTTAGATGAAACTTCTTTATTAAAGTCACTTAACAAATTAAAGCTTAACTTTTGCTGCTCCTTATACACTGCTAATGTGTAAAGCGAATCGACAGAAATTCCAAAAACTTTAATATCTAAATCTTCATATTCTTTTATAGAATCTTGTACTGCGCATAATTCAGTAGTGCAGACGCTGGTAAAAGCTAATGGAAAAAAAAGCAATAACACTTCAGAACCTTTTTGATCTTTTAAATGCACTTCCTTTTTTTCTGTGTTGAATAATGTAAAATCCGGGGCTACTTGTCCAACTTCAATTTTCATAGTTTTTTATTACCAACAATATTACAAGCTTATTTGTTCTCATTAATAAAGCTTCTTTTTAAAAATATGAACCAAAACATGTCTTTTTAAACATAAAAATTTGACCTTTATTTGTTTATAATATTTAAGTCAATTTCCTTAAAAAAATGTAAGTATGAATAACGAGAATAGTAATAATGGAAATGGAAATGAGCAAGGGGAATCTAAAAAGATTCTGACCACACGGCAAGGGCATCCCATTACAGATAATCAAAATTTACGCACAGTAGGAAGTCGTGGTCCTGCAACTTTAGAAAATTACCAGTTCCTTGAAAAAATTTCTCATTTTGACAGGGAGCGTATACCGGAAAGGGTGGTGCATGCACGCGGTGCCGGTGCTCATGGTGTTTTTGAGGCTTATGGTACTGTTGGTGGTGAACCTGTTTCAAAATATACCAGGGCAAAACTATTTCAGCAAAAAGGTAAAAAAACTCCTGTTTTTGTCAGGTTTTCATCAGTAATTCATGGTGGACATTCGCCGGAAACTTTAAGAGATCCAAGAGGTTTTGCCACTAAATTTTATACTGAAGATGGTAACTGGGACCTTGTAGGTAATAATCTAAAAATCTTTTTTATTAGGGATGCAATGAAGTTTCCTGATTTGGTTCATTCATTTAAACCAGATCCAATTACCAACAGGCAGGATGGCGAAAGGATATTTGATTTTATCAGTAATACACCTGAAGCTATGCATATGATCACCTTCCTTTTTTCACCATGGGGTATTCCTGCTAATTACCGGCAAATGCAGGGTTCCGGAGTAAACACTTATAAGTGGGTAAATGCAGATGGTGAAGCGGTATTGGTTAAATACCATTGGGAACCTTTAAAGCAAGGAATAAGAAATTTAACACAGACTCAGGCTGAAGAAATCCAGGGTAAGAATTTTAATCATGCTACTCAGGATCTTTATGATGCAATTGAGAAAGGTGAGCATCCTGAATGGGAATTATGTGTACAGATTATGAGTGATGATGAGCATCCCGAACTTGATTTTGATCCCTTAGATGATACTAAGATTTGGCCTGTAGATCAATTTCCATTTTTACCTGTTGGAAAAATGACATTGAATAAAAATCCTGAAAATTATTTTGCAGAAGTAGAACAGTCAGCTTTTGGTACTGGAGTTCTAGTTGATGGTTTAGATTTTTCTGATGATAAAATGTTACAGGGAAGAACCTTTTCTTATTCAGATACGCAAAGACATCGTGTAGGCACTAATTATTTACAATTGCCAATAAACGCCCCTAAAAAACATGTTGCCACAAATCAGCGTGATGGACAGATGACATTTAAAGTTGATGTAGCACCCGGGCAAAATTCTCATGTAAATTATGAACCTTCTTCCTTGAATGGTTTAAATGAAGCTCCAAAAATTAATAAGGATCACGAACCGGAGTATCATGCAAAACTGGTACGCAAAAAAATTGAAAGAACTAATAATTTTAAACAAGCCGGTGAAAGGTTCAGAATGTTTGAAGATTGGGAAAGAGATGATCTTATTTTAAATCTTGTAAACACTTTATCACCTGCTAAAAAACATATACAGGATAAGATGGTTGAGCTTTTTACCTTATGTGATGAAGAATATGGAAGAAGAGTAAGAGAAGGTTTAATGAATGCTTCTTCCGATCCTTCTCAAAAGGGACCTATTGGCTCTACTTCATCGGGTGAGGCAGTAAAGGATTCAGAAGAATTATCAAGGGAAGCGAAGCCCTATTAAAAGAAGGAGGCTGACCATTTAGTCAGCCTCTTTTATAAAAATTTTTTTAAAAACGGGGGCAATAAAGGGCATTAATAGCTGAGTTTTCACGATTGGTAAAACCAATAAATGAAACTCCCAGTTCAAAACCTCCACGTCCAAAACTGGAGGTTTTTAATTTTGATATGTTCATATCATAGCTAAAGGAAAAAGAAAAAGGATTATAGTCTAATTTAATAACAGGAATAAAGGCATCATTTAATCGTAAAAAAGCACCACCATGAAGTGTATACAAAGGATTATCTAAATCACCTGCACCAATTTTTATTCCATATAAAGCTCCGGCAACAATCTCCTGGTTTTTATTTTGCACCGCATAATCTCCCTGTAAGGTTAAATAACTGGCAGGCGTAACCGAAAAACGTACACCGGCTGATCCCACCCATTTAGGATTAATTTCAACAGCGTCCCTGTAAAATGAATTTTTTGGTTTATTGAAATGATGAAATGCACCACCAATAAATAAATTGTTCTCAACATTATCTCCTAACTGGGTATTGAAACTAATTCCAGCTGTGGCATCAGCATAAATATATTGATTAGAAGTAAAAGTTTCTCCATCACCTAAACCATCATAAGTGCTGTTGGTTGTAATTTTTGAACGATCAATACTGCGTTGTACCATGCCTCCTGAAAAACCCACTGATAAGTAACGGTTTGTTTCTGTACTTAATGATTTATGATAGTTTAAAACCGGTAAAACATAAGTTGATTTAAAAACTGCTGTACCTGCCTGATCATACATAAGTTGTAAACCTACAGTTAGATAATCATCACTCTTACCTACTGGCATTTTGTATTCACCATTTAATGAAGCCGTTTTATATGCGGTGGTAACACTATTCCATTGGTCCCGGTAAACAGCCTGTACCCTGATATCACCTGTAAAAATTCCTGCTAATGAAGGATTTCTAAGAATAGGGGTTTCAAAAAATTGCGAAAAATGTATATCCTGGCTGTTCAAATTATTCATTTGTACAAGTAATAGCAGGATAAAAAAGCTTTTTATTTTATAACGGTTCATTTTTATTGAATTAGGGCAACATTTCCTTCAAAACGCATCAACTCACTGTTTTCACAAAATATTTCAACCTGGTAAACATAAACATCAGCAGTGGCTTTGTTGCCTTTATAAGTCCCATTCCATCCATATGCAGGATTGTTTACCGGGAAATCTTTTTGTTCAAAAACTATTTCTCCCCACCTGTTAAAGATCCGTAATGACTTTACTCTGTCTAATCCTGTACCTCTAATATAGAATATATCATTGGAACCATCTCCATTTGGTGAAAATGTATTAGGTACAAATAAGTCAACACCTTTACAAACCACTATAACCTGTACCTGGCTTATGTTTCTACAGCCATTACTGTCTACAACAGCTACTGAATACAGCGTCGTAAATTTAGGTGTAGCTACAGGTTGAGGACAGGTATTACAGTCTAAAGTAGGGACTGGATTCCATAGATATTCAGTAACATTAGATGAATAGGTAGCCGGTAATATCATTGGTACTCCTACAACTTTGGTCAGGCTTGCGGGAAGGGTAATAACTGGTAAAGGGTTTACAATTATAGTTTTAGTTGCTGTATCAGCACATCCGCTACTATTGGTGGCAATGGTAGTAACAGTATAGGTGCCTGGTTGGTATTGCTGCTGAACAGGGTTTTGTAAAATTGAATTATTTCCATTGGGAAATCTCCAGTTCCATCGGACAAATGATGTATCAGACCTTTCAAAAATTCCTAAATGGTTAAACCTTTCTGATACACATAATTCAGTATCTCCCCCAACATTTATTAGCGGACTTTGCACCACTTTAGCACCAGGATTTAATGTTATTGAATCTTTACAACCTGTTTCCGTATCTACTTTCAATGAAACAATATAATTGCCTGGTTCAGAATAATAATGATTTGGATTTTGCTCATTAGTTATAGTTCCGTCTCCAAAATCCCAGGTATATCTTGTGATTCTATCTCTTGAAGTTGTAGAATCGATAACTGAAACAAATCCACTATCACAGAATAAAGTTTGAGATAATCTGAATTTGGCTTTTGCTCCCCATATTTCAATAGGCGTACTGCCTAATATGGGTAAAATACAATCAGACGACTGTCTTAAAATTATTCTGGGTACAAATGGTCCCGGGTCATCATAAATATGAGTGATCTGGTGTAAGTTGGTATCAATTACATTTCCATCTCCAAAGTCCCAGATAAAGTTACCATTCATTGCAGAAAAGGCTTCAAAGTTTACAGGCAGAGGTCTGCATCCTACAATGGGTGAATAGGTTAATTTCCCATCTTCCGGTTGAAAAATACTTAAAGTTTTAGATATAGAATCCTTGCAGCCTCCTGGGCTGGTAACAACTAATTTAATCGGGTAAACACCTTTATCTGTATAATACCTGGAAGGATTAGATTGGTTAGATGTTCCATTACTTAAATCCCAAAGGGAAGATTGATAAAATGTGGATGTATTTGTGAACTTCGCCTCAAAAGGAACACAATATGAGGTTAGATTGTTTTCAGTAAAGGAAGCAACAGGCCTGCTTACTTGAACAGGATCTTTAATTAAAACAGAATCCACACAACCAATAATATCCTGAACCTTGAGTTGTACACTAAACTGTCCTGTATCAAGGTATATATGTGAGGGACTGGTGACGACAGAATTGTTTCCATCTCCAAACGACCATAAAGATGTATATGGTAAATCACTTTCTGTTTTATTTTCAAAATATAAAGATGCCCCCGGACAGCTTGCAGCGTTATTTTTAAAATCAGCTTTTAATATAGAAATTTTTACAAATGCTCTCTTAGTAATACTATCGGTACAGCCTCTGCTATCTGTTATTACCAATTTCACATCATAATCACCAACACTATCATAAGTATGTTGATAGGGAGGTGCTGTATAATTTTGGGAGGTGCTGTCACCAAAATCCCAGCGCCATTCTGTAATAGAATTAGTTCCATCGGTTTTAGATGAATCTATAAAAGTTGTTGTTAATCCTTTACATCCGGCATTGGTTATTGAACCAAAATTTGGGGCAGCACCATAAACTTTTATAAAATCATTTTTTGTAATAGAATGTCTGCAACCAAAAGTATCAATTGTTGTAAGTGTAACACTATAATTACCTGATTTGGTATATGTATATTGTCCATAGCTGGAGTGACCAAAATTTATTGGAGCTCCTTCTCCAAAATACCATTCATAATCTTTGATCAATTTAGCATTCGGAGATGAAGGAATTAAAGTAGGTGTAAAGCTTTTACATCCTTCTCTTACTTCCGATGTAAAATTTGGCGTATTATCTGCTATAATTATTTTTCTTGTTAATTTATAGGTGCAGCTACCATTTGTTGTCGTTAGTGAAACATCATATGTTCCTGCTGATGGGAACGTATGCAATGGGGGATTTTTGCCTACATAAGGGCTACTGCCATCCCCAAAATCCCAGCTCCAGGTATTAGCTCCAATAGAGGCATCCGTAAATGTATATTGTAGCCTGTTATCACAATTTGGTTTGTATTGAAATTTTGAAACAGAAGGCCTTATTAATGCATAGTTGTCTTTCTTTACAGAAGTTGAACAACCATTATTTATTGCAAAAAGTGTAACATCAATATTCCCTACATTAGAAAAAGTATGTTGAGGGTCTTTTGATGTGGAACTGGTACCATCACTGAACTGCCAATAATATTCTAATGCATTTGTAGATTGGTTTATAAACTTTATACCCGGTTGGGCACAAGCAATAGTACCATCAGAAGTAAATTCTGCTACAGGTTCGGTACCTACTTTTACAGCATCATCTAAAGAAAAAACTTCAGTACAACCACCTGAGGTAATTATGGTTAAAGTTACTTTGTAAGTTCCCTGCTTTGTATACGTATACGAAGGTTTGGCTGAGGATGAAGTACCAGTGCCATCTCCAAAATTCCAGGAGTATGAGGTAATTCTGTCAGCTGAAACAATAAGAGGATCAAAATCAACTGTATGAGGTATGCATCCTGTGGCAGGCAAACCGGGAAAAGTTATAACCGGTTTTTTAATCTTTATATATGCTTTCTTTTTTAGTGTATCTGCACATCCAATACCAGAGGAGGCAATGAGGGTAACATCGAATTCACCTTCTTTAGTATAAGTATGTGATGCATTAGCTTCAGTAGATGTTGCACCATCGCCAAAATCCCATTTAAAAGATGTGGCGTTTGTATTGTTTGTAAAATTTACAGTGAATGAAGGTTGACATTTGCCCGTATCTGAGGCTATAAAATCTACCTTAGGTGCTGGGCTGACGCTAACATTTTTTCTGAAAGTATCGGTACAAGCAACATATTTATTTATTAGAACTACTTCATAAACTCCAACTGAGTCAAAAGTTCCTATGCCATTTCTTAGAGTATCGGTTTTACCGTTAGGGAACTTCCATATAGAACTTATAGATCTTGGAGTAGAATTGTTAATAAACTGTACGGGTGTTTTAGGGCAAATTTGAGCCGGTACTATAAAATCAGTTGTAGCTTTTCCAACCCCTATATTGCGGACAAGCGAATCTGTACAACCCTGGTTACTTGAAACAATAAGAACTGCTTTATAAGTGCCATTGGTAGTATAAGTAGTGCTTGTATTTAATGAATTTGAAGTTGCACCGTTTCCAAGGTTCCAGGAATAACTCAAAGAGCCCGGACCTGTAGATTTATTTGTAAAATTTATAGTTGCGGGAGCGCTACATACTGCAGGGTCAACATAGGAAAAGGCTGGAACAACTCCTTTTGTAAGATCCATGTAATTTGGCTTCTGAATTAATTTAGTACATCCCTTATCGTTAGTTATGAGTAATGTAACTGTATAAGTACCTGCTGTTCTGTATACATATTTTGGATTTTGTTCTGTTGATGAACCACCATCGCCAAAATCCCACTTCCAGCCAGTTATAGTTGTACCGGCAGGTGTTGCTGATCGATCTGCAAATTGAATTACTGCCGGAGTACAGCCGGTTCTTCTATCTGCTACAAAATCTGCTACAGGAGGTAAATAAACAGTTATGTAAGCTGTTTTAGTAACTGTATTTGATCCACTCGAATTAGTTGCAGTTAATGTTACTTTATATGTTCCCTCATCAAAATATGTAGCAGAGGGGTTTTGTTTTGATGATTGCGCTCCGTTACCAAAGTCCCACTGCCACGATGTAGGGCCCCCTGTTGAAAGATCATTGAAATTGACAACAATAGGAGAACAGCCACCTGTAATATTCGAACTGAAATTGGCTACGGGGGCCTGCGAAAAGCCCCAAAGATTCAGGAGCAAAAAAGAAAAGAAGAAAAAATATCTGTGTTTCAAAATGGTAGGTTTAACAGTGGTTGCGGTAGTTTATAGGGTTTGAATTTCGTTTGATAGATTTGCAAAAATTACTCCTGATTTTAAATATATATTTTAATATTAATTATTCTTTGTCTAATCTTAGTATGCGTTCTTCTGAATTTATTATCATTTTAGCCTCAACATAATTAAAACTATACTTTGTAAGCGTCCATGTTCCATTTAAATAAGGTAAAGGATTTTGACTACTGATAAAGTTCGCCACGATGGTTTTATTTTCAGCACTGGCATCCCAGGTTCCCGACTTTTCAAGGATATTATTGTTTAAAGCATCTACAGTTCTGTTACTGTGAAATTGGAAACTATAAGTGGAAAATTGTTCTGTGATATCAGTTGTTCCATTTAAATATTTGGTTACTAACCACTTACCATTTGTCATGGCTTGCAGAACAGCATCTTCCTGTAGCTTTTCAACAGATTTTTTACATCCGGAAGTAATAATGAGTAGGATAAGAAATAGAGTAAACGCAGGTTTCATTGGACGGAATTTAGGACAAGGTATAAATTGTATGGTATTTATCCAAGATATGAGCAATAAAATGTCGGGCATCCAAACCTGAACCGGTTATTGTTCTGCAAAGTTCCTCACTTGTATGCATCCTTCCCTTTATATGAATATTCAGTCGCAGCCATTGGAGAAGAGGTTGCATATTACCTGTTTTTAAATGCTCATCTAAATTTTTAATCTGAACTTTTGCTGCTGCAAAAAATTGAGCAGCATAAAAACTTCCTAAACTGTAAGTAGGAAAATATCCAAAACTGCCATGACTCCAATGCACATCCTGCAAACAACCTTGTTTATCATCTGTCACTTTCACTTTTAAAATTTTTTGGTATTGCTCATTCCAGAATTCCTTTATATCAGTTGCTTTTAAAGATCCTTCTATTAATTTTTTTTCTAATTCATAACGTATAAAAACATGAAGATGATAAGTTATTTCATCTGCTTCAGTTCTTACAAGAGAGGGGTAAACTTTATTGATTGACTTATAAAAATCCAGCAGGTTTACTGATGATAATTGATTTTCAAATTTTTGTTGTAATTGTGGATAAAAATGTTCCCAAAACTGCAAACTTCTCCCCACGTGATTTTCCCAAAGCCTGGATTGTGACTCATGAATACTATATGAACATGCTTCTCCCAATGGTAATCCATATTGTTCTTTTGGAAGTCCCTGTTCATATAAAGCATGGCCAACTTCATGTATACAGCTCCAGGTCATATTTCCGAAATCATTTTCGTCGATTCTTGTAGTGATGCGTACATCGTCCGGATTAAAACTTATACTAAAAGGATGTTCACTTAAATCCTGTCTGCCGGCAGAATCATCAAATTGTAATTTTTTTAATAAATAAAGACTCCAGTCCCATTGTTGTTGTTTAGGAAAGTATTTTGTTAGAAAGGAATTATCTGGTTGTGGGCTTTCTAATATTTGATGTATTATGGGTTCTAATGCAGGTAAAATATCAGCAAATGTTTTATCAATTAATATAACAGTAGCTCCCTTTTCATATTCATTCAATAAAGAATCATAGGGATGTTCTTTATATCCTAATAAATCAGCTTCCTGTTTTTTTAAATCCACAAGTAGTTTCAAATCTTTTTCAAATACTGAAAACGAATTTTGCTTACGTGATTCTATCCAGGTATGATAAGTTTTATTTGTTTGTTCAGCAAGCCTGCGAACAAATTCAGATGTATATTTTTTATTTTTTTCATAATCCTCCAGGGTCAGTTGAACATTTCTTTTTTCTTCAATGGTAAGATCTTCCCTGGTATGTAATTCTTTTATTGTTGCACCCAAAACATCATCATTAAATAAACTATGTGCTATTTGAGAAAGAGTACTTATTTGTTGTCCTCTGAATGTCGCTCCTTTTTGAGGTAAATAAGTTTCCTGATCCCATTGCAGAACAGCTGTTGCATGTTTTACATCTGCAATTTTTCTCATCTTTTCTTTATAAAGAGAATAAAGTTCCTGTGTTGTTTGCATGGGGCGGCAAAACTATTAAAAGCTTGTGTACTTAGCTATTATTTCCTGTCTTCATCTTTTTTAGCGGAAGTTTTTTTACCATGCCACCTCTTGTATCTTTTATACTTTGTAATACAATAAATGCAGTTCTGTCAATTTTTTCTATTTCATGTACCAGCCTGTTTACTTCCAACCTGGTGATAACCGTGTAAAGTATATCATTTGAAAATTCATTTTCACCTCTTTTACCAAATCCTTTTTTACCTGCATATATGGTTAACCCTCTGCCCAATTTATTTTGAATCATATCTGCAATTTGGCGGTTGCGGGATGAAACTATAGTTACTCCTGTAAATTCTTCTATGCCTTCTAAAATAAAATCTACTGTTTTTGAAGCAGACAAATAGGTAAGGATAGAGTACAGTGCAATTTCTATGGATAATAAATAAGCTGCTACCGAAAAAATAATGATATTAAATACTAAAATAAAATCACCAACAGAGAGGCTGCTGTTTCTATTTAAGTAAATAGCTAAAACCTCAGTTCCATCAATTACTCCACCTCCCCTTATAGCCATACCAATACCTACCCCTAAAAAGAAGCCGCCAAAAACGGCAACTAAAACTTTATCATCTGTTACTACAGGATAAGGAATAAAGGCCACAGCAATGGCTAAAGCAATAATGGCAATAATACTTCTGAGGCTAAAATTGCGGCTAATTTGCCTGTAACCGAGTAAGAGGAAAGGCAGATTGACGCCTATTATAAGAAAAGATAATGGCAGGTTGGTTTGATGATTAATAAGCAGAGAAATACCCATAGCACCACCATCTACAAAGCCATTTGGGAGTAAAAAACCTTTCAATCCGAAACCGGCAGAAAGTACACCTACTGCTACTTGAAATATATCCCGGGCCTGGTAACCTATGTAACTTCTTAATTTTCTGGCAGCACGCATTCTTCTTATTCCTTCTTCAGATCGGTCGTATCTGGGACGGAAAGCGTTTCCTATTCTGGTAATGATATCGTCAAACTGGGGCTTCAGAAATGAACTTTAATTAGATTGCATAATAAACAAAATTAAGGAGCTGTAAATATGAAGATTAAAGATATTATAGCCAGTATAGAAATTTTTGCATCCCCTGAACTACAGGAAGATTATGATAATGCAGGTTTAATAACTGGTAGGAAAGAATGGGATTGTACCGGTGTTGTTTGTGCCCTTGATGTAACAGTTGAGGTAGTTCGGGAAGCAGTAAGTAAGAATTGTAATCTCATTGTAGTTCATCATCCCATAATATTCAAAGGAGTTAAAAGAATTAATGGAAATAATTATGTAGAACAGGTAATTATTGAAGCCATCAAAAATGATATGGCTATTTATGCAGCACATACTAATTTGGATAATGTAGTGCTGGGTGTAAATGGAAAAATTGCTGAATTATTAAAACTTCAGAATATGTCAATCCTGGCGCCAAAACAAAATGTATTGCGGCGGCTAATAACCTTTGCACCCCAAGACAAAGCTGAAGAAGTAAGGAAAGCCGTTTTTGCAGCAGGTGCCGGACATATTGGAAACTATTCAGAATGTAGTTTTAACAGCGAGGGAATAGGAACCTTTAAAGCTGAAAAAGGAGCAGACCCTCATGTAGGTGAAGTGGGTGAGAGACACCATGAAAAAGAAACAAAAATTGAAATGGTATATCCTGCCTACCTGGAGAAGCAGGTGGTAAAAGCTTTGGTTGAAGGTCACCCTTATGAAGAGGTAGCTTATGATATTTTCACCATGAACAATGTACAATATGGTATTGGGGCAGGTATTATAGGTGAATTAAAGGAGCCAGTAGAAGAAAAAGATTTTTTGAAATTTGTTAAAGAAACTTTTAAGCTTAAAACATTTAAACATACCAATCTCACAGGACGGCGGGTTAAGAGAATTGCTATTTGTGGGGGTGCCGGTAGTTTTTTAATTCGTACAGCTTTGGCAAAAGGTGCGGATGTTTATATAAGTGCTGATATAAAATATCATGAGTTTTTTGATGCAGAAGGTAAAATGATTATAGCCGATATTGGGCATTATGAAAGTGAACAATTTACTGTAGACCTGTTGCATGAGCTGATAGTACAAAAATTTCCTACCTTTGCCGTCCTAAAAACAGCAGTAAACACAAATCCTGTTCAATATTTTATAGAGTAAGGTTTTATGGCTGCTGATTTTTTGTGAAATAATGCTTCCAGCATGGGATCATTGTTGCACAAAACAGGTAATAAATTAAAAATACAATTGGAAGCCTTCAAAAACACCTTCCAGGTTCAAACTATAACAAAATATGGCAAACGTTAAAGAATATTCAGTAGAAGAAAAACTCGCATCCCTTGTAAATCTTCAAAAAGTAGATTCCAAATTAGATGAAATTCGCATTTTAAAAGGAGAGCTTCCTATGGAAGTAGCTGACCTTGAAGATGAAATTCAGGGTTTACATGCACGTCATCTTCGTATTGAAGAAGAAATAAATGGGATAACTGAATTTATTGAGCAAAAGAAGGAAGCAATCAAAGAAGCACAGGCTCTTATAAAAAAGTATGAAAAGCAAAGCGAGAATGTAAAGAACAACAGGGAATTTGAAGCCATCAATAAAGAGATGGAAATGCAGCAATTGGAAATTAAACTTTGCGAAAAGCATATAAAAGATGCCAATGTTGAAATTTCTGAAAAAGCAGTAGCATTAGAAAAAGCAAAAAAAGCTTTATCATCAAAAGAAGGTGTGCTCTCTTCAAAAAAAGGTGAACTGGAAAAAATAATTACCACTACAGAGAAAGAAGAAAAAGTTTTTAATAAATCGTCTGAAGAAGCCAGGCAAGCTGTTGACCCACGACTTTTGGCCAGCTATGAAAAAATCAGAAAAAATTATAGGAACGGTTTAGCTGTTGTACCGGTAGAAAGAGATGCCTGCGGTGGATGTTTTTATTCAATTCCTCCTCAAAAGCAAAGTGAGATAAGGCAACATAAAAAAGTAATGGTTTGTGAAAACTGTGGTCGTATTTTAGTTGATTCTGAACTGGCTGATACTATAGAAGTAAAATAATTTTATTATATATATTTTAAACCCCTGGTTCTTTTATCAGGGGTTTTTTTATACCCGATAATCTTTATAAAATATTTCGTCAGTAAAACAGGATTTACTTTAATTTGTCCATTCAATATGCTTTATAAATTATCCATTCACAATTATGCTATTATTGATGAACTGGAAATTTCATTTGCCTCCAGTTTAAGTGTAATTACAGGCGAAACCGGTGCCGGTAAATCTATTATTGTTGGTGCTTTAGGATTAATACTTGGCGAGCGTGCCGATACGGGTGTTTTATTAAACAGAGATAAGAAGTGTATCGTTGAAGGAACTTTTAATTACAATGGATCAAACAAAAATGTAATTCAGTTTTTAAAAAATCATGAATTAGATGATCAGGATGAAGTAGTAGTCAGGCGTGAAATATCGCCAAATGGAAAATCAAGGGCATTTATAAATGATACCCCAGTGAATCTTCATCAATTAAATCAACTTGGTAAAATATTGGTAGACCTGCACCAGCAATTTGATACGCAGGAATTGGGAGAAAGTAGTTTTCAGAGGGAAGTACTGGATGCTTTAGCAGGCAATGCTTCCTTAATCAAAAATTATCAGCTCCTGTTTCAACAATCTCAGGAACTAAAAAAACAATTATACCAGCTACGGGAGCAAAAAACCAATTTTAATAAGGAATACGACTATTATCAATTTCAATATAATGAATTAGAAGAAGTTGCACTAAAGCCAAATGAATTAGAAGAAATTGAACAGGAATTAAAAATGCTTTCTAATGCTGAAGGAATAAAAACAGCATTGGCAAAAGCATATTTTGATCTTGAGGAAGGCGATGATCCGGTTGTAAAAAAAATTAAAACTATCATTTCAGGGTTTAATCAATACCAGGATATACATCCACAATTGCCTTCTGTTATAGAACGTTTACAATCCCTCCAAATAGAATTACAGGACCTTGCTGACGAAGTAAATAGAATTAACAATCATATTGATGCAGATGCCAAGAAAACAGAATTGCTGACAGAGAGATTGTCGGCGGGGTATAAGTTGCTTAAGAAGCATAATGTAAAGTTTACAATCGATTTAATTTCCATTCAAAATCAACTACAGGAAAAGTTAACTGCGGTTTTATTGATTGATGATAAAATTGAAACTATTGAAAGGAGTTATGGCGAAATTTTGATAAAAGTTGAAGAAATTGCAGAAAAATTATCGGCGCTTCGTAAGGCACAAATAAAACCATTGGATCAACAGGTACATAAATTGCTGGTGCAGGTAGGAATGCCAAATGCCAGATTAAAGGTTGAAATAAAACCTTCAACGCTGAATGCCTTTGGAAAAGATGAAATAGAATTTCTATTTGATGCCAATAAAAGCAATCAATTTCAACCCTTACGTAAAGTAGCCAGCGGTGGTGAATTAAGTCGATTGATGCTTTGTATAAAATCTTTAATTGCCAGATCAATGAAACTTCCTACTCTTATTTTTGATGAAATAGATTCAGGAATTTCCGGTGAAGCAGCAAAACAGGTTGGCGTTATTATGAAAGACCTCTCACAGGTTTTACAGGTAATTTGTATAACACATCAACCACAAATAGCAGGCAAGGCCGATGCACATTTTATGGTTTATAAAGCTATAAAAGGAGATGCAATCACTACAGGTGTATCCAAATTAACAATCGATGAACGAATAGTAGCCATAGCAAAAATGTTGAGTGGTGAAAAACCAACTGCGGCGGCTCTTGAAAATGCAAGAGAAATGGTTATGAATTAATACATGGTGGTGAAACTTCAAAAGCTTTTGATTATAGCAGTAATATTACTTTCACTAATTCCTGCTGCATATATAAATAATTGGTTACTACAACTCATTCAACCCCGCAAATCATTTGGGGCATTTATGTTATACATATTTGCAAGTCTTTCTTTAATTTTTATTTATACTTTTCTTCTAATAACCATAATTATAAAGTTGTTTCCTCAGGCAAAGGGATAAACAATTATTTTTAGGCCTTTAAAAGAAAAAAAATGGCATATAATCTTTTAGCCGGTAAGAAAGGGATCATTTTCGGTGCTTTGGATGAAAAATCAATAGCCTGGAAAACAGCTTTAAAATGCCATGAACAAGGTGCTCAACTTGTACTAACCAACGCCCCCGTTGCTCTTCGTATGGGAGAAATAAACAAACTGGCCGATGCAGTGCAAGCTCCCGTTATTGGTGCCGATGTGACCAATATGGAAGACCTCAAAAATTTGTTTGAAGAATCGCAAAAACAATTTGGTGGCAAGATTGATTTTATCCTGCACTCAATAGGTATGAGTTTAAATGTCAGAAAAGGTAAGCATTATACAGAAATGAATTACGAGTGGAACCAAAAAACGCTCGATATTTCTGCCATGAGTCTGCATAGAGTTTTACGTACTGCCTGGGATATGGATGCTATAAATGATTGGGGCAGTGTGATAGCTCTTACTTATATAGCTGCGCAACGTGTATTTCCGGATTATAATGAAATGGCTGATGCAAAAGCTTTACTGGAGAGTATAACCAGGAGCTTTGGTTATCATTATGGAGTTAAAAAGAAAATAAGAATAAATACTATATCACAATCTCCAACCCGTACAACTGCCGGCAGTGGTGTAAAAGGTTTTGATGCTTTTATAGATTATGCTGAGAAAATGAGTCCTTTGGGCAATGCCACAGCTGAAGATTGTGCCAATTACTGCGTTACTATGTTTAGTGATCTTACACGTTATGTAACCATGCAAAACCTGTTTCACGATGGTGGTTTCAGTTTTACCGGTGTTAGTGAAGCCATTGTAAAATCAATGGGGGAGAGCGAAAATTAAAAACCGCCTTAAGGCGGTTAAGAGTTTATATTAAATTCTAGTTTTTTAATATTCATCTTCATTGAACATAAAATCTTCCTGAGATGGATAGTCAGGCCAAATATCTTCAATGCTTTCGTATACCTCACCTTCATCTTCTAATTCCTGAAGATTTTCTACTACTTCAATGGGAGCACCGGAACGAATAGTATAATCAATCAATTCGTCTTTGGTTGCCGGCCAGGGAGCTTCTTCAAGATAGGAGGCTAATTCTAATGTCCAGAACATTGTTTATAATGGTTTTATATTGTTTATTGTTTTTATACCTGACTAATTTCTATGCCAAAAAGAAGCAAGAATTTAGCTCAAAATTCCCGCAAATGTAGTCTTATTAACCAATTTTCCAAATGAACCGTTATTTAGCTTTTTCAGCTTTGACCAAAAGAATTTGCTGAACAGTATTGTTTGCTGATATTTGAACGAAGAGATAAAGCAATGGCATTATTATCAGCAACAGATATTCATAAAAAATATGGAACGTTAGAAGTTTTGAAAGGAGTGGATATTTCTATTGAAAAAGGAGAAATAGTTAGCATTGTGGGTTCCTCTGGCGCAGGTAAAAGTACCCTGCTACATATTTTAGGTACATTGGATCAACCTGACAGAGGTGCAGTTTATTTAAATGAATTACAGATTACTTCATTAAGAAGTAAAAAGTTATCCCAGTTTCGAAATAAGCATATCGGTTTTATTTTTCAATTTCATCATTTATTACCAGAATTTTCAGCTTTAGAAAATGTTTGTATTCCGGGCTGGATCAGTAACGCAAAGAAGTCGTTGGTTAAAGAAAGGGCTAAAGAACTTCTTACAATATTGGGTTTAAAAGACCGGGAAGAACACAAACCTTCACAACTTTCCGGAGGGGAGCAACAACGTGTTGCAGTAGCCAGGGCATTAATTAATACACCTAGTGTTGTTTTTGCTGATGAACCAACAGGTAACCTGGATTCAGCAAACGCAAAAGAATTACATCATTTATTTTTTGAACTTAGAAAAAAATTTAATCAAACATTTTTAATAGTCACTCACAACGAGGAATTAGCTCAGTTAAGTGACAGGATTGTGCATATGAAAGATGGAAAAATAAATAATATCTAAGTTAGATTCTTGGTTTCCATTTTACTTCTACTGCATTATTTAAATGACTTAAGTACCTGGCGGCAACAAAAAGATAATCACTCAACCTGTTTAAATATTTAATAATTAATGGTTCTATCACCATTTCTTCTGACTGCATCGCTACACAAATTCTTTCTGCCCTTCGGCAAACACACCGTGTAACATGTGCAAAAGAAACAACGGGGGCACCACCCGGTAAAATAAAAGATTTCATTGGCTGCAGGGCTTCATTCATCTTATCAATTTCCTTTTCCAGAACTTCAACATCTTCTTCCTTCAGATCCGGGAGTGTTAATTTTGGTTCTTTTTCAGGATCACATGCCAGTGATGAACCAATGGTAAAAAGCCTGTCTTGTATTTCTTTAAAAATTATTTTGGATTCAAGGTCTGTTGTATGATCTGCTACAACGCCAACCCATGAATTTAATTCATCTATGGTACCATAACTTTCTATACGAATATGGCTTTTAAGAACTTTGGTTCCTCCAATTAATGATGTTGTTCCTTTATCGCCGGTTTTAGTATAAATTTTTAATGACATAGATATGTTTTTAAACCTGATATTACAGGTGAAAATAAAACAAATGAGAATCCCTTCCCGTTGAGAAAAGCTGATATCATTTTTTCATCCGATTCAGGATATGGATTGTTTTGATAATAAAATTTTCCTCTACAGTGGTTTACGTAAATTCGCCATCCGCAATTTTTGGTTATGTACAAACAAAAAGAAATTGTTTTAAGTGGTATAAGACCAACAGGTTTCCTGCACCTGGGAAATTATTTTGGGGCCATGCGCAATTATGTACGTATGCAGGAAGAATATGAGTGTTATTTTTTTGTAGCAGACTGGCATTCACTTACTACACATCCTGATACTAAAGAACTTAAGCAAAGTGTATTGCGGGTAGTAGCAGAAAATATTGCTGCCGGTATAAATCCCCAAAAAGCCTGTTTATATGCGCAAAGTACCGTACCTGAAATTGCTGAATTATATCTTTTATTAAATATGCTGGCTTACAAAGGGGAATTAGAAAAAACTGTAACATTTAAAGATAAAGTGCGTCTGCAACCTGAAAATGTAAATGCCGGGCTTCTTACTTATCCTGTATTACAGGCGGCAGATATTTTAATTCATAGATCAAAATATGTTCCTGTAGGTAAAGACCAGGAGCAGCATTTAGAAATGGCCAGGAATTTTGCACAACGTTTCAATTACAGGTATGGAGACGTTTTTCCTGAACCACAAGCCTTTAATTATGGTAGCGACCTCGTGAAAGTTCCCAGCCTGGATGGCAGCGGTAAAATGAGTAAAAGTGAAAACCAGATGGTAACTCTTTACCTGGCAGACGATGATGATTTAATCAGGAAAAAAGTAATGAAGGCAAAAACCGATTCAGGTCCTACCGAGCCGGGAACAGAGATGCCTGAGTATATAAAAAATTTGTTTTTATTAATGAGCCTGGTAAGTGACGAATCAACTATTTCGCTGTTTAAACAACAATATAATAACGCTTCTATCAGGTATGGTGATATGAAGAAAGCATTGGCCGATGACATGGTAAAATTTATATCTCCCATCAGGGAACGGGCAAATAATCTTTTAGATGATACTGCTTCTTTACAAAAGATCATTAAAGATGGTGGTGAAAAAGCCAGGATCAGTGCACAAAAAACAATTGAAGCAGTAAGAGAAAAACTAGGAGTGAATTATTATTAATTATTGCTCCCTACCATAAAAAATCTATTTTTAAAGAACATATTTTTTCAATGTAAACAGGCATGGCAAGAGCAAAAAAACCAAAGCATATAGCTGTAGCAGGCAACATCGGAGCCGGAAAAACTACCTTAACAGAATTACTTAGTAAACATTATAAGTGGATACCTCAGTTTGAAGATGTAGATCATAATCCATACCTGAATGATTTTTATGAAGATATGCCTCGTTGGAGCTTTCAGTTACAGATTTATTTCCTGAACAATCGTCTGAACCAATTGCTGGAAATACATAAGGGAACAGAAACTGTTGTGCAGGATAGAACTATTTATGAAGATGCACACATCTTTGCACCTAACCTGCATGAAATGGGTTTAATGAGTAAAAGAGATTTTGATAATTATTTTACTTTTTTCCAAACTTTAAAAAATATGGTACAGCCACCTGATTTGCTTATTTATGTTCAGGCTACTGTACCTACGCTTGTAGGGCAAATTCAAAAAAGAGGTAGAGAGTATGAAGAAAATATCAGACTTGATTACCTCAAGAAATTGAACGAGTTCTACAACAAATGGATAAATAGTTATAAAGAAGGTCCTTTATTAATTATAAATGGTGATGAAAATAAATTTGGTGAAAATGAAGAAGACCTTGGAAAAATTATCAATAAAATTGATGCACAACTTTACGGTTTATTTTAAAGTTCTTTATTAATTTTTTAATTAAGGATAATCAGCAAATAGTGCTGTCTCTAATAACAGCTCCTGAATTTTATCCTGCCACTGGAATTGATGCTTGTGATTTCGGCTGTGGTCACTATGTTTATCATAAGATTTTTGGAAAGCTTCTTTTTCTTCTACTATATTATCATAAATCCTGCTGATATCATTGCGGTAGTTACTATAATTAAAATTGTATTCCTGAAGTGCCTTATGAAGTTTTCTGGCAAATATTTCAGTCACATCAAAATGACCTTGTTCATGAGCCAAAATGTAAGGTGTTTTTACTATTCCCCAGGATTTGATTTTCGAAAAGTTGCAGGTGATGTTATATGAAAAAATATTGTTCTTAACCACATATGTTAATCCCATTTCTGTGCTGGTAGAAGCTACAGCATCTGAATTTATTTGAGGTGAGGATTTAAAATCATCCCAATTTAATTTTCGTTTATCCATCCATGGAATAAATTCCGAACTCTCTTTATCAGATCTGTTTATTCCTGCAGTTGCAAAGGCTTCAGCTTTTGGAAGATATGGTTTTGGCTTGCCGGAAAAAGCAAGAAAAAAAACCAGTACGGATGTTAGGTGGATCAGGTAGTTCATAGTTTTTCTAATAACGATGCTTTGACAAAAAAAAGTATGCTTAATTTTAAAGCACAGCGTTATTAAAAATAAAAAACTCCGGCAATGCCGGAGTAAGTTTAACGATAAAATCGACGAAATCTATATTTTTGGCGCTGCATCCCGTATATCTTTCGATACACCCGATGCATAATCTTCGAAATTTTTTATAAATAAAGCTGCAAGATATTTTGCTTTTTCGTCATAAGCTTTTTTATCGGACCAGGTATTTCTGGGATTTAAAATTTCAGATGGTGTTCCGGGAACTTGTTTTGGTATGGATAATCCAAAAATTGGGTCATGTTCCATTTCAACATTATTTAATTTTCCATCCAATGCTGCTGTTATCATGGCACGTGTGTAAGAAAGTTTCATTCTGCTCCCTTCGCCATAAGGACCACCCGTCCAACCGGTATTGATAAGCCAAACATTTACCTTTTGCTTTTGCATTTTTTCGCCAAGCATTTTTGCATACTTTCCCGGGTGCAAAGGCAAAAAAGGTGCTCCAAAACAAGCACTGAAAGTTGGATTTGGTTCAGTAACTCCCGCTTCTGTACCGGCAACTTTTGCTGTGTATCCCGATATGAATTGATACATAGCCTGACCTGGTGTTAATTTAGAAATAGGAGGTAACACACCAAATGCATCACACGTTAAAAAGAATAGATTTTTAGGACTACCACCAATAGATGGCTCCGATGCATTGCCTATAAAATGTATAGGATATGATACTCTGGTATTTTCAGTTATAGAGTCATCATTAAAATTTATCTTATTTGATCCTTCAAAGAAACTAACATTTTCTACAATTGCCCCTGGTTTAATGGCTTGGAAAATTTCGGGTTCTTTTTCTTCAGTAAGATCTATCAGTTTAGCATAACATCCACCTTCAAAGTTGAATATATTTTCTTCTGTCCAACCATGTTCATCATCACCTATCAACTTGCGGTCAGGATCGGCACTGAGAGTTGTTTTTCCTGTTCCGCTCAGACCAAAAAATAATGCTGTATTCCCATCTTTACCCATGTTTGCACTGCAATGCATACTTAGTATATTTTTTTCCTGGGGTAAAACATAATTTAAAATAGTAAAAATGCCTTTTTTGGTTTCACCAGTATATCCTGTGCCGGCTATTAAAATGGTTTTGTTTTTAAATGACACAACAGATGCATTACCTTGCCGTGTTCCACATTCGTCAGCATTTAATTTTAAACCTGGGGCCGATATAACCTGCCATTCCGGTTTAAAGTCCTCCAATTCTTCTTCTTCCGGGCGTAAAAACATATTATATACAAAAAGATTAGTCCACGGTTTTTCATTTATCACTCTTATGTTTAAACGATATTTTGGATCAGCACAAGCATAACAATCACGGATCCATATTTCCGGCTGTTTATTCAGGTACTCAAAAATCTTCTTATAAATTACATGGTAATACTTTTCTTCTATTGGTAAGTTGAAATTGTTCCAGTCTACGGTGTCTTTTGTTGTTTCGTCCTTAACTATAAATTTGTCTTTTGGTGCTCTTCCGGTAAACTCACCTGTTCTGATGGCGAGGGCTCCGGTATCTGTTAATACTCCTTCTCCTATTCTTAAAGTGTCTTGAATTAGTTCTTCCGGGGTAGACTGATAATGAATGCTTTCTGTGTTTTTTAAACCCATCTTCACAAGGTTGTCGGTAGGGATAGAAATAGTAGGTACTGACATATATACGCAATCGTTGTTTAAGGCTGCAAAGGTACAGCAATAGAAAATTGTTTATCATCCTTATGTGCTTCCTACACATTAGGATTTTTAAAAGAGTATTAGGTATTGAAAATTTTGGGCCAGCAACTTAATAATAAAATGAATTCAATTTGATCAGGTAAAATATCATCAATATTTCGTATTCTGAACTGATATTATTTTTCTTACTTTGCCGCTCACTTAATTTTTAATATGAGACATCAGCCATTAAACGCACAGATATTTAAAGATAACAGGAAAAGATTTGTAGAAAAGATGAAGCCTGATTCCATTGCAATATTTATTAGTAATGAAGAGGTTCCATCTAATGGAGATGCTATATACACATTTAAACAAAACAGTGATTTATACTGGCTCACAGGAATAACTCAGGAAGACACAATGTTGATATTATTTCCCGAAAATCCTGATCCTAAATACAGGGAAGTGTTGGTTTTGGTGAAGCCAAATGAAATGAAGGAAAAATGGGATGGAAAAAGGTTGAGAGTAAATGAAGCAACAGCAATAAGTGGAGTGGAAAAAATAGTATGGGGTGAATCAATTGATGCCTTATTACAGGTATGGGTGCATTTAGCTGATAATATTTATTTAAATACTAATGAAAATGACAGAAAGGCCAGTCTTGTAAGAACAAGTGATTACAAATTTGTTGATGAAATGAAGGCGAGATATCCTTTGCACCAATACGAGAGAGCTGCCAAATTAATGAAGGAACTGAGGGCTATAAAAACAGAACAGGAAGTAGAAGTAGTTAATAAAGCTATAGAAATAACTGGCAATGCTTTTCAACGCGTTCTCCGGTTTATTAAACCCGGTGTAATGGAATATGAAATTGAAGCTGAAATAATTCATTCTTTTATTAGTCAACGTGCCAGCGGCGCCGCATATAATAGTATAATAGCCAGTGGCAACAGAGCCAGAACTTTACATTATGTGGTAAATAATGAAATTTGTAAGGATGGTGAATTATTATTGATGGATTTTGGCGCTTTTTATGGGGGATATGCTGCTGATTTAACGAGAACAGTACCAGTGAACGGAAAATTTAATCCTCGTCAGAAAGAAGTTTATGATGCTTGCCTGCACCTTCATAATTATGCTAAAAGCTTATTAAAACCGGGAATAACAATAAATAATTATACTGACAAGGTGGGTGACGAGGCTACCATGCAATTTATGAAAATCGGCTTATTGAAAGAATCTGATTTTAAAAATGAAGACCCTGATAACCGTGCATACCGGAAATATTTATATCATGGTATTTCTCACCATTTAGGAATAGATGTTCATGATCTTGGTACAAAAACAGAACCTATACAGGAAGGAATGCTATTTACTGTAGAACCTGGAATATATATAGAAGAAGAGCAATTAGGTATTCGTATTGAAAATAATGTTTGGATTACAAAAAACGGTAACACAGACCTTTTTGAAGGAATACCTATAACAACTGAAGAAATTGAGGCAGCTATGAAATGATAATTTTTAAAATCATTGTACTGGCTTATTTTCAAACGATAATTTTCTGACTGCATGAAACTTATTCCAAATCTTTTTACACTCCTGAATCTGGTTTTTGGGTGCCTGGCTATAGTTTTTATTTTACAAACAGGTGAAACCATTGTGGTGATGGATGGTAGTGGTGCAACACAAGTGATG
>JACDAZ010000401.1 GCA_013695175.1 Flavisolibacter sp.
ATCTGGCGCATCAGGTTCAGGCTTGTTTCATCAAAAATTATATCCATGTATTCTTTCTGCACCAGCCCTATACCATGTTCGCCGCTTATAGTTCCACCCAATGATTTTACAAGTTCAAAAATTTCCCTGATGCCTGTTTTTAAAGACCCGTTCCATTCTTCATCTGTTAAATCACCTTTAATAATATTTACATGTAAATTTCCATCACCTGCATGCCCATAACAAACAGAATGAAATCCATATTTTTTACCTATTTCCTTTACCCCTTTAAGCAATACCGGTAATTCCGCTCTTGGTACAACAGTATCTTCTTCTTTATAAATTGAATGTGATTTTACTGCTTCCCCTACTCTTCTCCTCAGCTTCCATAATTCAGCTTTTTGTTGTGCATCATCCGCAAATAAGATATCGCCGCAATCATAGTTCATTACAATTTCTGTAATGCCTTCCATTTCCTTCATTAAAACATCAACATCATTTCCATCAACTTCTATCAGCAAATGAGCTTGTATATCATCTTCTATAACAACAATAGAATTATCTACAAAACGCATTACCCATTCTAATGCATCGCGTTCCATAAATTCCATGGCACTGGGTGTGTAACCTGCCATAAAAATGGAACTAACAGCAGCACATGCATTTTCTGCAGAACGAAATGGTACCAGCATCAAAAGATCATGTTTGGGATGCGGCAAAAGTTTTAATACAATTTTTGTTACCACACCCAGAGTACCTTCACTGCCAACAATAAGTTGTGTAAGATTATAACCTGTTGAATTTTTTAAAACATTGGCACCTGTCCATATGATTTCACCAGTGGGCAGAACTACTTCCAGATTTAATACATAATCTTTTACAACACCGTATTTTACTGCTTTTGGTCCACCACTGTTTTCTGCAATATTCCCACCAATAAGGCAGGAGCCCCGGCTGCTGGGATCAGGAGGATAAAAAAGTCCTTTTTCTTTTAATGTATTCTGTAAAACTTCTGTTATCACACCTGCTTCAGTAGTTACCTGCAAATTTCTTTCGTCAATATTTATAATAGTGTTCAACCTTTCTATAGAAAGTAAAACACCACCTAAATGAGGCAAAGCTCCACCACTTAACCCTGTTCCGGCACCACGGGGTGTAACAGGAATTTTATATTGATTACAAATTTTTAAAATCCGGGAAATCTCTTCGGCTGTGCGTGGTTTTATAACTACATCTGGAAGAAAATGTAAATCCTCTGTTTCGTCATGAGCGTATGCATTCAATACCTCTTCATCAATAAATACATATTTTTCACCAACAATATTTTTAAAAGCTTCAACCTGTTCTAACACAGGTAGCTTTTGACCAGCTGTAATCATTTAAAAATGTAAGTTTTTCCGCAAACGCCAAAGGTAATCTAAGATTACAGATTCTTGAAAGAAGGACATATAGTTTGCCTGCGGTTGCCTTTGTATTGATCAAAAACACCCTGCTTTACTAATGAAAATTCAAATGCACCGCGGTGGTTATTATAATTTCTTAATGTTGACACTGTGGCATCATAAGTAAAAGTCATAGTAAAGTCTTTATAACCTAAACCTACTAAAGGAATAAAGGCATCTTTTAACCTGTAATACAAACCTCCAATCAACTGGTATTCACCATCGCCTGACAAATTATAATTTGCTGAACCACCTGCTACCACCTCCATGGATTTTGCCTGAACAGAAACATAGGCATTGGGATTAATTATCCATTGTTCATTCATCATAAAACTGCCATTCAAAAAACCTATATACCTGACAGGAATCCTGTTATCAAATTCTGAATCAGGCTGAAAAAAAGTTTCTGTTGGACGGTTTAAATGATGTGCAGAAAAACCGCCATTTACATAAATATTTTCTGTTGGAAAATAAGCGTAATTCATACCTGCCTGCATATCAAAATATCCAATATTGTTTCTATGCAACATTACAGAAGTAGGTAATTTATTATCAAAGAAATTGCCATCAAACTGGTCCGGGAATTTTAAATTGGTAGTACTAATTTGTTTGTTTGCATAACCAACATTGAAACCCAAACTTAATAAGCTGGAATAACCAAGCATTTGATGGTAAGCAACAGAACCATACACTTTAGTAGAAGTAAGATTGCCGCTGCCTGCAACATCTTTTAAAACAACACCGCCTACACCCATCCAGCCATTTTCAAACCTGTCCCTGAAAAGCTGTACATCACCAAATGCACTCATGGTTTTATAGGGAACACTCATTATTGAAGACCATTGATTCCGATAATTTATACCAAGCCTGTAATCACCATCAGGTATAAAACCTGTGTTAGCCGGATTAGTGGTAAGTGGTGAATTAATGAATTGAGAAAAATGAAGATCTTGTGCGTATACTAAATTAGTTCCGCATACCATTGTTATTAGTGCTAACAAAATTTTCTTTTGCATAAACCACCTCACTTTTTATCGAATTAGGGTAATGTCACCTTTCTTAACAGCTTTGGTTCCATCTGTAAATTCCACTTCTAAAGTATATACATATACATCCATAGGTTGAACTGCTCCTTTATAGCGTCCGTCCCAGCCTTGTTTACGATTTTCCGTTTCAAATACCTTTTGTCCCCACCTGTTCCAGATAATAAATTTCATTTTACCAATGGCATATCCACGTACTATTACTACACTATTTATATCTCCGCTTAATGGAGTAAAAGCATTTGGAACGTCAACTGCCGGTTCAATAATGGCAGTTACTAACCTTCGTGCTGTATCTGCACAACCATTACTATTATAGGCTATTAACAAAACTTCAAAAGTTTTTGTTGCATTAAATTCATGATCAATAGGGCCACGGCTTATGGTTATTAAAGAATCGCCATCCCCAAACAACCATTTAAATCTAACTGCATCTGCAGATGAACTATTTGTAAATGTTATTGCAGTGTTTACAGGTGGTGGTTGCGGAGAAGCAATATCAAAAGCTGCCGTTGGTTTGGCAAATACATTTAGTGTTGCAGAAGTGGAATCAATTATATTACATGTTGCAGAATCAATTGCTACTAATTTAATTGTATAAGTTCCTGCATTAAATGTATGAGTAGGATTTGTTTCAGTTGATGTTGTACCATCACCAAATGTCCAGATAAACTGAGTACCTGCTTCGGAAGTGTTTTCAAAAGTAGTAGTAAATGGTTCACATCCATCTGGAGGTAAAGTAAAACCTGCTTTTACATTGGCAGCAACACGAACTTGTTTTACAACAGAATCGGGAGCATTACAATAATTTTCATCATTCAGAAATAATCTTACATTATAAGTGCCGGCTGACCGGTAACTGTGTGTAACTGAATTTGTACCTGCCACTACTCGCGGAGACCCATCACCAAAATCCCAGGAAAAGGATGTGGGTTGAAAAGGAACAGAACCTGGAGCAATACTTTGATTGTCAAACCTGAATCTGAATGAATCGCAAGGTTCAAGTTTTGAAAAACTAAAATCAGGTAGTGCCTGAATATCACCAACACGTATGTTCAGGTAAGAAGTATCCCGAAGGTTACAAGAATTTGGATCAATTGCTACCAGCATCACACGATATGTTCCAACAGCTTTATATTCATGCGATGTGTCAGGAAGGGTGGTTGTAACCATTGGAGATCCATCTCCAAAATCCCATTCATACCTAACAGCATTTAAGGCTGTATCTCTAAAGTTTACGGTAAGTGGTACACAACCTGCAGTATCTCTTGGTACTCCATTAATAATAGATTGTATGGCACTACGCACACCAGCGAGGTCGAACTCAATTTTTACCATTGCAAGATTACATTGTGCAGACTGGTGTGAAGTTGCCCAGGCACCCGGGGTTACAGGAAAACTTCCGCCACCACAATTTGCGCAAATGGCCTGGTATATCACACCATTAGCATCGAATCTGCTGGTACCGCCATCTACATGATCTGTATACCCCTGGAATTGCCCATAAAAACTACCATATAATTGTTCTGAAGCATTCTTTTTTAATACAAAAAAATAAAAATCTTTACCATCTGTTTGAGACGGGCTTGTTCGTGGAGGTGCAATTAATGCATCTGAGGTTGCAGTAAGACCTGAAGTACCGGCTAAATTAAAACCACCTTGTTCTATAGGACCGCCCCACCCTGAAACATAAACATTTTCGCAACGGTCCACTAAAAAAGCAACCGGCGAAATATCCGGCATAACACCTCCGGAACCAAAAACAGTGGAATAAACAAAATTTGAGAGATTGGGCTCAAGTTTAGCAATAAACTGTTTACCGTTTGTTTGACTCCATGCTGCATTTCTAATAGGCCAGACTCCTGTTGTTTGACCCATAACATATGGGAAGCCTAACCTGTCAAACTGAATTCCAAATACCTGGTCCATTCCCGAGGTACCCATGAATGTGGACCTGATTAATGACGATCCGTTATTAGAAAC
>JACDAZ010000408.1 GCA_013695175.1 Flavisolibacter sp.
AGTGTTTTTGAAGACGTTCAACCACATTCATGGAAGTTGAACCGATGTAAAAACGATCTAATGAGACTGAATAAAGGATGTAAACAAAAAACAAGTGGACCCTGCTGGGATCGAACCAGCGACCCTCTGATTATGAGTCAGACGCTCTAACCATCTGAGCTAAGGGTCCAACTTCTTAATTCTAAGAAGAAAAATTTATAAGAACTTCTAGCGACCCTTCCGACTTTAGTCGGAATGCTCTAACCATCTGAGCTAAGGGTCCAATCTTCATTTGAAGAATTATTTTAAGGCGGCAAAAATAAGGAAAATAAAAATCGAAATCAATCCAACATTTTAATACTTCAGCTTTATGAAGCAATGTTTTCAATTCCTTTTAAGTCGTTATTAACTTTTATATTACTGAACTCCAATACATTTGCGCATTAAGATTTTTTATGAGAAGAATTTTGCTATTGGCAGGGATGTTATTTATAACAGGTGTAGTTACAGCGCAGACAGATACTTTAAGACGTCCTGTTCTTTCCACTAAAAATGCTCCCCGTTCCAGCGATCATTTAATTTTTCAGCTTGGATACCTAAGCTGGAATGGAGCACCGGATTCTATTTCCACAAGCGGTCTTCCACGTACATTTAATGCTTATTTAGCTTTGGATTTTCCTTTTAAGACAAACCCAAAACTTAGTGTAGCTGTTGGTGTTGGTGCTGCTACCGATCATATGTATTTTGATAAAATGACTGTTGGTATTAAAGACAGAACACCGTCTGTAGTTTTTAATGACCAGTCAGATACCAACTATTTTAAAAAATATAAACTGGCAACGGCTTACCTGGAAGCTCCTCTTGAACTGCGTTTCAGATCAAAACCTGATGATGACAGACGCAGTTTTAAATTTGCAGTAGGTATAAAAGTGGGGCAACTTTTGAGTTCGCATGTTAAAGGAAAAACCTTACAAAATAGAAATGGTGATGTACTGAATGACTATAAAATGAAAGAATACAGTAAAGAATTTTTTAACAAACAAAGGTTTTCTGCAACGGCTCGCATAGGATTTGGCCATTTTAGTGCATTTGGTTCATATTCTATCAATCCACTGTTTAGAGAAGGAATGGGACCAGTTATCAGGCCCATGAGTATTGGTTTAATGATCAGCGGCCTTTAATAAAATATATTGTTCTTGTAAAAGCGAACTTCGGGTTCGCTTTTTTAATTTTGTGCCCTTTATGATAGAGAAGAAGAATACGATACAACAGGAAGAAAAGGCAGTAATAGTTGGTGTTGTACACAAAGATCAAAAAGATGAACAGGTAAAAGAATACCTTGATGAACTTTCTTTTTTAGCGGAAACCGCCGGTGCTCATACTGTAAAACGATTTATGCAAAAGCTGGGTCATCCCGACAGCCGCACTTATGTTGGTAAAGGAAAACTGCAGGAGATTGCTGAATATGCAAAACGTAAAGATGTGGATGTGATCATTTTTGATGATGAACTATCCGGTGCACAGATATCCAACATAGAAAAAGAAACTGGTATAAAAACCATTGACCGCTCCGACCTGATACTGGATATATTTGCCCATCGTGCTAAAACCGCCCAGGCAAAAGCACAGGTGGAGCTGGCACAATATCAATACATACTTCCACGCCTGCGTGGTATGTGGAAGCACCTTGAAAGACTGGGAGGAGGTATTGGTACAAGAGGACCGGGCGAAACAGAGATTGAAACAGACAGACGTATAGTTCGTGATAAAATTTCTTTATTAAGAAAAAGATTAAAAGAAATAGACAAACAGGCTTTTACCCAGCGCAAGGAAAGAGGTGAATTTATTCGTGTGTCATTAGTTGGTTATACCAATGTTGGTAAATCAACATTAATGAATTTGTTAAGCAAGAGTGATGTGCTGGCAGAAAATAAATTATTTGCCACACTTGATACTACTACACGTAAGATTGTATATGAAAACACACCTTTTTTATTGAGTGATACGGTTGGATTTATCAGGAAACTGCCCCACCACCTTGTTGAAAGTTTTAAAAGCACATTGGATGAAGTAAGAGAAGCAAATATTTTACTGCATGTAGTGGATATCTCGCATCCAAATTACGAAGACCAGGTTGGTGTAGTAAATAAAACCCTGCAGGATCTGGATACATTTAATAAACCTATCATCATGATATTTAATAAAATGGACTTGTATGCTAAAAATACATTTGATGAATGGCTGGGTGAAGAAACAAAGGAAGAAATATTAAAAGACCTTGAAGCAAGATGGCAGGATCAAACAGGTGGCAATGCTATATTTATTTCAGCTCTTGAAAGAACCAATATTGACAACCTGAGAAAAACAATTTTAGATAAAGTGAGAGAAGAATATAAAAAAAGATTTCCCTACAAAACTGAATTTTTATATTAAACCTATTGCAATTGTCAGAAAAGTACAGGTGGGTTAAAATTGCTGAATCCATAAATGAAATACCATTCGGCCCCAATGGAATTGCTGAAATAAATGCCGACGGAAAAGAAATTTGTATTGCTATATTTAAAGAAGAACTTTTTTCTTTCTCACGCAAGTGCCCACATGCCAGTGGGTTATTGGTTCATGGTTATATTGATGCTTTGGGTAATGTTGTTTGCCCCGTGCACCGTTACAAATTTTGTATGAAGAATGGGCGTAATGTAAGTGGCGAAGGATATTATCTAAAACACTGGCCAGTAGAACTAAGAGGAGATGGCGTTTTTGTAGGACTTGATAAGCCAACCTTATTTGGAATTAATCTTCCTTAAAGGTTTTAGAAAAACTCAGTTATAAGTAATTGAGCTTTGGGTGGTTTTTAAAATACCCTTATTTTTGCCGTCTTTCAAAAGCAGATTTTGATTAGGATATATATTCCTCCTTAGCTCAGTTGGTTAGAGCATCTGACTGTTAATCAGAGGGTCTCAGGTTCAAGTCCTGAAGGGGGAGCAGGGAAACTTAAGAGATATCTGAGGTTTTTTATTGTGTTCTTGCTATTTCATATGTGATTAACAGGCACCCACTCGTTGGTTATAATCCCGCACCTGCGGGATTATATTTCGTTAAGCTTAATATACAACCACTGGTGCTTTCGTGATAGTCAATGCAGGACGAAATTCAATTTAAAAAAAGAGGCTGTATCAAAAGTAAAATGAAGGTGTCTAGAATCGCATAAATGAAAATTGATTCCATCACCTACCCGAATAAAAAGAGGCTGTCCCGAACTTTTGAGATAGCCTCTTTAATGATGTTTTAAAATAATCTTATCAAAACTTGTAAATGGCAGCTATCAAAGCTGTCGACG
>JACDAZ010000433.1 GCA_013695175.1 Flavisolibacter sp.
GACTATAGCTGGATGAAATTGCGAAATGGTTCATTAAAAGATATGGTACCAAATCATTATCAGTTAGGTTACCTGCTTACCAATTATGGATATGAAAAATATGGTGATGATTTTTGGCAAAAAGTAACAAAAGATGCAAGTGCATTTAAGGGATTAATGTATCCGTTTCAAAGAGCAGTAAAATCACATTCAGGTGTTAATTTCAAAACTTTTAGAAATGATGCATTGCAATATTATAGTCATGGTATTGCTAAACGACGCGATGATATAACTAAAAGAGAAACTGTCACCAATTATCATTATCCCCAAATGATAGGACAAGATTCTCTTGTGTACTTGAAAAACAGCTATAAATCATTGCCTGCTTTTTATATAAAATCAGGAGACAGCGAAAGAAAAATAAAATTAAAAAGAATTAGTAGTGAAGACTGGTTTAGTTATAGAAATGGATTAATTGCTTATACTTCATACAGTACACATGCAAGATGGTCATTGGAAGACTATAGTGATATTATTTTATTAAATATTACTACTGGTGCTGAGGAGAAAATTACTAAAAGAGGAAAATATTATACGCCCGACATTTCACCTGATGGCAATTCTATACTGGCAGTACATATAAATGATTCGCTGCAAAGTGAGTTGCAATTGCTTTCAAGAAACGGAGAATTAGTAAAGAAAATTAAAGCACCTGCTCATTCACTTTTTGTTCATCCCCGGTTTATAAATGCCACAACTGCTATTGTTGGTATTCGCTTGCCAGATGCTACAATGACCTTGCAAAAATTTGATTTGAATACAGGAAGGGGAGAAAATATTTTACCACCAACAAAAGCCACTATTGGGTTTACATCTGTATCGCAGGAAAAATTATTTTTTGTTTCTTCTTTAAAAGGTAATGATGATATTTATTCTTTAGATCTTAATAATAATGGTATTACAAAACTAACATCAGGTCAAACCGGGTTTTATTATCCTACTGTTTCAGGAAATCAAATTACTTATTCAGCTTTCACTGCCAACGGTTTTAGATTAAGAACTGAAAATTTGGATGCGTTAAAAGGTGAAGTGATTAACCAGGCAGATTTTATAACAGCTGTTGATCCTGTGCCGGTTGCTCAGGCAGAGACATCATCCAATTTATTGAAAGTGCCAACAAGGGCTTTTCCTGTTTCAACATACAGAAAAGGAACCGGCTTGTTTAATTTTCACAGCTGGACGCCTTTTTTTGATGATCCTGAATTTGGTTTTAGTATATACAGCAATAACATCTTAAGCACTTTTGCTAATGACATATCTTATACCTACAACAGGAATGAAAAATCACATTCCACTGCTTTCAATGCTTCCTATGCAGGATGGTTTCCTGTAATTAATGCCGGCGTGGAATATACCTGGGACAGGCATGTTCCATTCGAGGGAAGAACACTTACTTTAAATCAGACTGAGGGTAGAATCGGATTTTCTATTCCGTTAAATGCTACACAGGGAAGATTGTATAAATTTTTTAACCTGGGATCAAATTTTGTTATCAATCAATATCAACCAACAGGACCTTTAAAAGATTCGGTAAGGGTTAATAACAGCAACTACATGCACTATTTCGGAAGTCTTGCATTTCAGCTTCCCCGTGCAAGACAGCATATCTTTCCAAAATTTGGTTTTGGTACGGGACAACAGGTTAGACAAAGAATTGATGAAAGAGGTTATCAATATGCAGGAACAGGTTATTTTTATTTGCCTTCTGCTTTTCCAACACATAGCATTGTTTTATCTGGTAGTTTACAGGAAACTGATACCAGTAATATTATTTTTACAAATCGTTTTGCAAATTCAAGAGGATATAGTGAATATTACTTTCCCCGCATGTGGCGTGGTTCTGCTAATTATCACTTTCCTGTTGCTTATCCCGATTTTGGTTTTGCCAACATTATATACTTTCAGCGGCTGAGGGCAAATGTATTTTATGACCACACTAAGATGTATTATCAAGACAAAATTAATACAGAAGAATTGAGAAGCGTTGGTACAGAAATATTTTTTGATACAAAATGGTGGAATCAATTGCCTATAAGTTTTGGTATACGGTATAGTTATCTATTAGATGAAGAACTACAGGGGAGAACTAAAAAACATGTATTTGAATTTATTGTTCCTCTTGATCTGATACCGAGATGATGTAAATGAAAAATGAAAAAGGTAAAATGCTTTAGTGCAACGGTTTGTTGTCATTTGAAACATTTTTACATTTTCGGTGTCATGCTGATGTATCCCGATAGCTATCGGGACAGCATCTTTCTCAAATGTAAAACCTGCCTGCATGCGGCAGGTGTAAATAGAAAAGAAAAATAGATTTTGTGACAACAGTTATTGTTTCTGATTTAGTATGATGTTTTTGGATGTCATGCTGATGTATACCTTTATTGTGTGGTTGTGTCATGCTGATGTATCCTGATAGCTATCGGGACAGCATCTTTCTCAAAAGTTATTATTATCAATTAGAAAAAGTTGCTGACCTGCGTCAGCATGACAGCGAGAGTGTGATTGTAAACTTTCTTTCATCATGTAGCTTGACAGCAAGGGTGTAATTGTAAACATTTTAGCTACTTGTATCTTGTGCCTTGTTTTCTTGTGCCTTAATTCTTAATTTGTTATTTCATTCCGGCCAGTGTCTCTTCAATAGACTTTATCTTTTGCTCAGCATCTGCTTTTTTCTTACGTTCTATTTCAACCACATCTGTTTTGGCATTTTGAACAAAACGTTCATTGCTTAATTTTTTATCTACAGAAGCAAGAAAGCCTTTTTGATATTCAAGATCTTTCAGCAATTGCTCCTTTTGCGATGAAGTGTCAACTTGTTTGTTTGTGGAAATATGAATCTTTGCTTCATTACCAATAATGGTAAATGCTGCAGGTTCTGTATTCGAAGTATAATTTATCCTATCAGCGTTTACCTGCTTTATTAACAAAGATTCTATCTCTTTATATAATTCCTGTTTTGAGGTTTCAATATAAAGATCAACAGGTTCTTTTGGTTTTAGTTGCAGTTTGGTTTTGGCATCTCTTATTGAAGTGATATCCATTTTTAAAAGATCACCCAATTTCAGAATTTTGTTATCAGCATTATTTGATTTTGTATTTTGCCTTACGCACAAATCTTCTTCTCTTTGCTTCAGTTGATGATAAATTTCCTCTGTTACAAAAGGCATAAAAGGGTGGAGGAGTTGCATCAATTCTGTAAAAAAATCAACTGTTTTAGTATAAATTTCTGCATCAATTGGCTGTTCAAAACCAGGTTTTATCCATTCAAGATACCAGCTGCAGAAATCATCCCAAATAAGTGAATAAATTGTTTTTAATGCTTCACTCAACCGGAATTGTTTATACATTTCTTCTACCTGCATTTTCACCAGGTTTAAACGGTTTTCAAACCACGAAATAGCAAAATTTGAATGTTGAACTGCTGAATCAGAATTTTGAATTCTGGACTCCCACATTTTTACCAGTTTGAGTGCATTCCATATTTTATTATTGAAGTTTTTTCCTTGCTCGCAACTGCTTTCATCAAACAAAAGGTCATTACCTGCGGGTGCAGAAATTAAAATTCCAAAGCGAACTGCATCTGCACCAAAACGATCAACCAGGTCGAGAAGATCAGGTGAATTGCCAAGGCTCTTGCTCATTTTACGGCCCTGCTTATCGCGTACCATTCCGGTAAAATAAACATCAGTGAAAGGTTTTTCATTCATGTATTCTTCACCAGCCATGATCATGCGTGCCACCCAAAAGAAGATAATGTCCTGACCCGTTACTATAACCGAAGTAGGGTAGTAGTAATTAATATCAGCATTGTTTGGTTGTGTTATTCCATTAAAAACTTCTATAGGCCAAAGCCAGGAAGAAAACCAGGTGTCAAGGACATCTTCATCCTGAAGCCCCCTCCAAACTTCCCCTGAGGGGTGAGGCTTTTTACCAGTCTTTTGATGGTAGAGTTCTTTTGCTTTTTCTTCAGTTTCTGCAACATATACATTTCCATCTTCATCATACCATGTAGGTATGCGTTGTCCCCACCAAAGCTGGCGGCTGATACACCAGTCTTTTACATTCTCGAGCCAGTATTTGTAAGTGGCAAGGAAACGTTCTTCCGGATGTATTTTTACACCACCGGATGTCACTGCATCTAATGCTTTACCAGCCAGTTCACGCATTTTTACAAACCATTGAGTGGATATGCGTGGTTCTACAACGGAGTTGGTGCGTTGAGAAAATCCAAGTCGTGTTTGGTATTATTCAACTTTAACCAGTAAACCATCTTCTTCTAATTTTTTTATGGCAGCTTTTCTTGCTTCAAAACGGTCCATACCCACAAACACTTCTGCTTCGGCACTTAATGTTCCATCTTCATTAAGAGTATCAATTATGGGCAGATTATGTTTTAGTCCAAGATTATAATCATTTATATCATGAGCCGGAGTTACCTTAAGTGCACCTGTACCAAATGCAGGATCAACATATTCATCAAAAATTACCGGCACTTCGCGGTTTACGAGCGGAACAATAATTTTTTTTCCTTTTAAATGATAATAGCGTTCATCATTTGGATTGACACATACCGCTGTATCACCCATAATAGTTTCCGGGCGCTGTGTAGCAATAACAATATAATTTTTAGCATCATCATCCAAACCTTCTGATTCATTCTTACTTCTTACATCCGACTTCTGACTTCCGACTTCTGAATTCTTACTTCCGACTTCTGACATTTGACTTCCGTCTCCAATAACCCTGTACTTTACATAATACATTTTCCCCTGCACATCTTTATATTCAACTTCTTCATCACTCAATGCTGTTTTTGCCTGCGGATCCCAGTTAATCATCCTGGCACCTCTGTAAATAAATCCTTTGTTATATAAATCAACAAAAACTTTAATAACGGCCTCGTAGTAATGATCATCCATTGTGAATGTCACACGATTCCAATCAACACTACATCCCAATCTTTTGATTTGGTGATAAATAATTCCACCATATTTTTCTTTCCATTCAAAAGCATATTTTAAAAAATCTTCCCTCGAGAGCTGATGCTTTGAAATTCCTTTTTCTTTTTCGAGCATTTGTACCACCTTGGCCTCCGTGGCAATAGAAGCATGATCGCTGCCTGGTACCCAGCAGGCATTAAATCCACTCATTCTTGCTTTGCGTATCAACACATCCTGTACGGTTTCATTGAGCGTATGCCCCATATGTAAAACACCTGTAACATTTGGTGGAGGAATTACAATAGTGAATGCCGGTCTTTCATCGGGTGTACTATTAAAATAACCTTTATCCATCCAATGCCGGTACCATTTTTCTTCTATAGTAGCTGGTTCAAAATTTTTTGTCAACGCTGTGCTCATGCTTTATAATTAT
>JACDAZ010000437.1 GCA_013695175.1 Flavisolibacter sp.
CACTATACCTGTATCGAACTCGATAAGTTGGAGTAAAGTTAACTCTCCATCCCCCGTAAGAATAAAGATCACCTCTCATGGTTACATCCAAATAATCATTTAATACATGATAATATCCCAATCCTTCCAGACCTAAACCAAAATTTTCTGTAGCTGTAAATGTTGGAGGCAATAAACCAGAATGCCGCCCACGGCTTAACGGAAAATAACCAAAGGGTAAATATATAGGTAAGGGTACCCCTTCAAACTCGGGGTGTGTGGGTCCTGAAACAGCCACTTTATTATTAATAACTTTTAGCTTGCTGGCATGGAAAGCAAAATGCGGTTCATCATAATTACAGGTGGTAAATCTTCCATGATGGACAAAAATAGTATTATTATCTACCTTTTTTATTGTTTGTCCCTGCACATACATTTCATCCTGCTTTGTAAACGTATTACTGGTTAAACCTTGTTGGGTTTTAAAATTAAACCTGATACTATCGCTGTCAAACCTGTTTGCACCTTGTTCAAATCTTGCTCTTGTAATTATTTCACCTAAGCTGTCCCTGTCACCTACAGCTGTTAATATATTTGTTTGTTGATTAAGTTCTACTCTTGGTGCAGTAAGCGTAATGTCCTGATATGTTGTTTTTGTATTTCCATAAAGAATAATCATTTTTTCCTGGATTAAAACAACAGCACTGTCTTCTGCTTCATAATTTACAGGAGCACTTAGCGTGTCTTTGGAAATTCGAAGATTGAATGTATCTATAATTTGAATTACAGAATCTGTTCTGGAAGTATCCCGGGAAAGAGGTTTTATAGTATCTGAGATATTATTTGAATAAAGGGTTCCTGAATTGTTGAACGTGGCTCTTTCAGACAATTGTGGTCTTGCTTCTGCTGCTATAATATTTTTTTTTAAAAGAGGTTTTGTTGTGTCAGATGTTAAAGTGGTGTCAATTTCACCTATAAAGTTGCCTTCTGCTTTGGTTGTTAACGTTACAGCACTCAATATCATTATACCAGCAGTTGCTAAAACCAGTCTTTTTAAATTAAATTTGTGCCAGACCATCATAGGTGATAAACAAAAATAGTCTATTACCTATGAAAGAGTTTGTGAAGATTCCGTTAACCGTTTAAACAAAAAGTCCAATTATGCCAAAGAAATTCATGCTTATACTTTCATTTCTGTGCCTTTCTTCGGTACTGCTTTCCTTTACTTCCACTAAACAGAAAATTTTAAAAACCATCATCATTGATGCCGGACATGGCAGGCAACCTAATGGAGGTTACGATGGTGCAAAAGGATCTTATTCTTTTGAAGATGAAATTTGTTTTGATGTAACACAGGAATTGGTAAAATTGATCAACAAAGAATTTCCTGAAATAAAAGTGATACAAACCAGGGAAACAAGAAATATTGTTGCGTTACATGAAAGAGCGCGTATTGCAAACAGGAATCACGGAGATCTTTTTATTTCTATCCATGTAAATGCAGCACCCCCTGTTCAACATAAAGAATTTATTGGCAATAAAGCTGTAGTTAGTTATACCGGAAAAGGGAAAAGCAGGAAAAAAGTAACAAAACAGGTTCCTCAATATCGTTATTATTCCACTCCCAATCCAGCCAAAGGAACTGAAACCTATATATGGGGAGCACACAAAAATGAAGATAAGGAAATAGCTATGCGGGAAAATGCTCCTATGCTTGCAGAAGATAATTATAAAGACAATTATGGAGAATTAGATCCAAATTCACCTGAATTTATTGCACTATCACTTATAAAAACGAAGCAGTTTTTCAAACGCAGTGCTACACTGGCCGGTATGGTAGAAGAACAGTTTGGTAAAGTTGGCAGAACCAGCCGTGGACAAAAGCAGCGCCAGGTGGGTATATGGGTACTACAGGCCACAGCTATGCCTAGTGTATTGGTGGAGACCGGTTATATTACCAATAAAGCTGAAGAAGATTATTTGAACAGCCGTAGTGGCCAACAGGAAATAGCCCGTTGTATAAAAGATGCCGTGAGAGATTATGTAAATTGGCTTCAAAAACAACAAACGCTTCCGGTGGTAAAAAACAAAAAAACTGAGGCTGTAAAATTTGAGGAAACTTACCAATTTTTGGAAGCTATTGAGGAAAGGCATAAACACAATCATGCAACAACACGGTAGGACTATTTGGTTTTATGGTATAATTTTTTGAGGTTAATAGAAGTGGTAGTTTAAAACACTACCACTTTTTCGTAAGAAAATATTGTTATTTTGACAGCGATTTGTCGAAAGACAACAAAAAATATAATGCATGAAAATTTCTAATGAAGCTAAAATTGGTTTACTTGCTATTGTTTCTATAGTGGTATTGATATTGGGATTTAATTTTCTGAAAGGTTCACAGGTTTTCTCAAAACCTCCTACAGTATATGCCGTTTTCGATAAAATTGGCAGCCTCGAAAAATCAAACCAGATAAGAATAAATGGTTTGCCTGTGGGTACTGTGTACGATGTGAAACCTGTTGACAGGGAGGTAAACAGAATTCTTGTTGAAATTCATTTAAGCAAGGATATATCTATACCAGATAATTCAATTGCGTTTATAGATGGTACTTTATTAGGAGCTACTTACATAAATATTGAAAAAGGTCCTTCTAATTCATATTTAAAATCGGGTGATACTATCAGCACACGCCTCGATCCTACTTTAATGGAGGATTTAAAATCGCAATTAAGACCTACTGTAGTGAGGGTAAATGAAACACTGGATTCATTGAAGCTGGTAATAGGAAATATGAATTCAATTTTTGATCCTAATACTAATAACAACCTGCAGGCTATGATAGCCAGGTTAACCATTGCTTCCGGTCATTTAGAGCAATTACTAAATACACAAACCGGTACACTGGGAAGGTCATTGGAAAATATGAATTCTGTCACCGGCAACTTAGCCCGTAATAATGAATCAATAACATCTTCTATAAGAAATGTTGAAACAACTACTTCTAATTTATCAAATGCAAGGATTAAAGAAACAATAGCTGAATTGGAATCTACCATCACGGAGTTTAAAGGAGCTGCTGCAGGTTTACAAACCAGCATTAACCGTATTAATTCCACTGATGGCACATTGGGTGCTTTAATGAATGACAGGCAATTGTACGAACAATTAAACAGGGCTGCATTGGGTCTTGAAATACTGCTTGATGATGTTCGTGTTCATCCAAAACGCTACGTTAATATTTCTGTGTTTGGCGGCAAAGCAACACCGGCGCCTTTAACTTCGCCGGTAGTTAAAGACACTGTTGCTGTAACACAAAAATGAACATTCGCATAACTATTTTACTTCTGATTTTTTGTATTGTCCATACGGCAAATGCACAACCTGATGCGTCTTCAGATTCAATAACAGTAGAAATTTTAAATGCTGACAGACTTCGTTTTGAGAAAAAGGCTGATGGCAGTACTGTGCAAATTCTCTCTGGCAGTGTTCGTTTACGGCAGGGAAATACACTATTCTCCTGCGATAGCTGCATTGTTAATGAAGGCGCAAATATGTTTGAAGCTTTTGGAAAAGTTCATATCAATGACAGAAGTGTTACCAATATTTATTCAAATTACCTGCGTTACCTTTTAGATATCAGGTATGCTTATCTGCGTGGTGCAGTGCGGCTTACGGATAACCAGGGCACACTTACTACGGAGGAGTTGGAATACGATGTTGCAAACAGGATTGGTATTTATAAAAACGGAGGTCGTGTAGTTAATAAAAATTCTGTATTAACCAGCAAAGAAGGAATTTATTATGCCGATATAAAAGATATCTATTTTAAAACAAATGTAGAATTACGCGATCCCGCATATTATTTAAAAAGTGATTCACTTTTATATAATACTGAAACACAGATAGCTACTTTTATTGCTGAAACATTTATTCGCGATAGCAGTAAAAGAACTATACGTACTTCTGAAGGGTATTATGATCAGAGAATGGGCAGATCCCAATTTACCAAACGAACTACTATAGTAGATAAAGATGTTTCCATTACAGGAGATGAAATAGCAAATGATGACGCTTCCGGCACGGCACAAGTGAGAGGAAACGCCGTTTTAATTGATGAAAAACAAGGCGTATTTATATTAGCCAATGAAATATTTGCCAACAAAAAAACAGAAGCGTACCTGGCAACAAAAAAACCTTTGATGATCATAAGGCAAGAAAAAGATTCAATTTATGTAACTGCTGACACACTGTTTACTGCACGATTAACCGACCTGTATATTATACCAGATTCCTTAAAATCAAATAAAGATGAAACAACTGCAATAACGGATAGTACTAACAGGTATTTTGAGGCTTTTAGAAATGTTAGAATTTTTACAGATTCAGTACAAGCTATTAGTGACAGTTTATTTTATTCTTTTAAAGATTCTGTATTCCGTCTTTACGAGGATCCGGTGGTATGGAGTAATAAAAGCCAGATTACCGGTGATACAATATATCTCCATACAAAAAATAAAAAGGCAGATCATGTAAAAGTTTTTGAAAACAGCCTTCTTATAAATGAACTGGAAAGCGGAATCTATAACCAGGTTAAATCTACACGTATGGATGGCTTTTTTACGGATGGAGCTATTGATTCTGTAAGGGCAAGAGGCTTTGCTGAGTCTATTTATTTTCTGCAGGATAATGACAGCGCTTATTCAGGTATAAATGAATCCACGAGTGATATAATGGATGTTTATTTTGTACAAGGCGATTTGAATAAAGTTGTCTTCAGAAGTGCTGTAAAGGGAACAATTTGGCCTATTACTCAAAAAAATCCAGGTGAAATGCGCCTGCAAGGTTTTAACTGGCATGAGGCAAGGAGACCTAAAACCAAATACGAGATGTTTGAATAGTTTAAGTTGTTAAATAATGTTGCAAAATATAAGTTCCGGCTCCCGCAAAAAATCCAAGAATTGCTAATAACGAAAAGTTTTTCAGGTACCAGATGAAATCAATTTTTTCCATTCCCATTGCTGCAACTCCGGCTGCGGATCCAATAATTAATGCACTGCCTCCTGTACCTGTACAATAAGCCAGGAACACCCAAAAATAATCATCTTGTGGAAAAGTATTCAGATCGTACATACCCATAGCTGCTGCCACTAAAGGCACATTATCAACAATAGATGATAGTAAACCAATACTCATTACAATCACATTTTGATTTTTGAGATTATCAGTCATCCAATTTGCCAGAATTGTTAGTTGACCTATTGATTCCAAAGCCGCAATGGCTAAAAGCACACCCAGGAAAAAAAGAATACTGGAAGCATCAATTTTTCGTAAAGCATAAGCAACAGTATAAAATTTTCTGTCTTCTTCATCTTTTCCACTATGCATCATTTCTACCAAAACCCATAAAATTCCTAATCCTAAAAGCATTCCCATAAAAGGTGGTAAATGAGTTAAAGTTTTAAAAATGGGAATCATAACTAATATACCCACTCCTGAATAAAACACGATCATTCTGTGTTTCAGGTTTGGCTTACCTGCTTCATCATTATATTGTAAGGTTGGTGTTGTTACTTCTCCTTTTATAATAAAATTGATCACTAATATTGGTACAAGCAGGCAAACCATGCTTGGAACAATAAGCTTTGCAACAATATTAGCTGCAGTTACCTGCCCTCCTATCCAAAGCATTGTTGTTGTAACATCACCAATAGGCGACCAGGCACCACCTGCATTTGCTGCAATAACAATTGAACCTACAAAAAACAATCTGTCTTTTTTATCGGCCATTATTTTTCTCACCAGCGATACCATTACAATGGTTGTAGTAAGGTTGT